>CAMVJI010000112.1 GCA_947167765.1 uncultured Butyrivibrio sp.
TTTGGCTGGTTTTGAAAATCAAAACCAGCCAAAAGAACCGTCCCCGTGGCTTGTGCCAAAAGAACCGTCCCCGTGGCTTGCTAACCCCGTCCTATGGTCCACCCCTGTCGCCTTGTTTCGTCACATCACGTTGATCTGGCAGGAGCGCATGGTTTCAAGAGCTGCTTCGTGTTTTTCTGGTGTTACTCCGGCGCAGCACTTTGAGTCCAGAGATATCTTAACTTCTGGCATAACAGCCTTTAAGATAAGCGCATTTGAAACAACGCAGATATCTGTGCAAAGCCCAATAAGCTCTATCTCAATCTCCTCTTTTGCAGCGATCTGAGCTATCTCATCTGCAAGGATAGTTGAACCAAAAGTAGGCTTGTTGATGATGGTTGCGCCATCAAGGACCTTGGCTACTTCCTTATCTATCTCCCAGCCTTCAGTACCCTCGATGCAATGAGGTACTGGAAGATTAGCTCCCTCCTGGGTCTCCATATAGTTTTCCTGGTGTGTATCTCTTGTGGCAAACACATCTCCAATGTTGTAGCTCTTAATCTTTTCTACAACAGCAGGCACAATAGCTACAGCCTCCTTGCTGCCAAGAGCTCCGTCGACGAAGTCCTTCTGCATGTCGATCACAACTAATAACTTTCTCATACTAATATCCTCCATAATGCTATTATTCTTTATCTTTATTGCCCGCACATCTGACTATCATCCACACAAGATGGATCACAAATATGCAGACAAGCATAAACAAGTGCGTGTAGAAAATCCCCATGATAAAGTAGTTTCTCTCAAGGAAATACCCTACTCCAAAGCCAAAGGCGCAAAGAGCACCTGTAAGGATCAGATTAAGCGCCATATACGGAAGGTTAAAAAACATGTTCTTTAATGCCACAAGGAAATCCTTAAAGGATGCATCAAAGTAGACAAACCTACCTATCATCAGTCCGAAATAGTACATCATAACCGGGCTGTACTGACTTTCATCCCCTATGTAGTTAAGGTACACAAGAAGGATTATGACATAGAACATCGCCAGCATCCTCATGGTAGCCTTTTCAGCCTTAGACAGCTTCTTTAAGGGAATGATCAGCGAATCCAGAATTGTATTGATCACACAGGATAAACAGATAAGCAAAAGGAGTACAAAGTCCTTGCCTTCTGTCCAGGCCTCAATAAGGTGCTGCTCCATAGGTGTCAGATTCCCTGCTACCCCAGATTGTACCAGCGTATTTATATGGTTGATGATAACATAAGCACAGGAAAAAGACATAACGGAAGTACCTGCGATTATCATCTCAAAAAATCTCTGGACCTTGTCTTCCAGTGCGCCAAGGACTGCCTGTTTCCTGTTCCCCACCGGTATATCTTTTCCAAGAACAAGAAGTGATACCAGATATATAAAACCTATTCCGATTCCTAATAAGGCAGCTGTCACCAAAAGAAATAAAAGCTTCTTGCCTACTGTAAAATCCGGATTTAAATATGCTTCTACGTTCATGATAAGTCTCCATTTGCTGTCACAGTCTTAGCATTTTTCTTAAAGGGCTAAGTCTTTGTCTGAAAAAGGACGGCCAATGACCGTCCTTCTAATTCTATAAAATTCAGTTTATTCTATCAAGGCTGGTTATCAGCCAATTACCAGTGACCCCCAAGTGTCAGAAGGCACAAGTCCAATATAAATCTTACCTCTGTTGATCATAAGCTCTGCTCCACCTGCATCATAGTAGTGGGTAAAGCCCGTCTCACTTGCCTTTGTCCAGGTAATGGGAATAGCGACGCCGTTTGAGATATAATATCCATTTCCAGAGCCAACAACGTTATAGGTCATATAACCATTCTTATCAAGCTGGTTAAAAGAAACTTCCTGCAGGATCACATCTTTAAAACTTAAAGCCTGACCATCCTCAGCGTCCTGATGAAGCTGACCATATTCTGAATAGTCATAGGTCCTTGTCTCCGGGTTAAATGTAAGTATACTTCTGTTGTGTGGAAATACCCCATTAAGATCAACTGTGCCTGCAGGTGCGCCTTCCCTTACAACATCAGCATCGTTGAAAAGAAAATGGGTAGGCCTCTCAAGTCCGTAGGTATATGTAGTTGGAAGTCCAGCCTTAGCAAATCTTGAAACAAGCTCAGAGCCGAAGCAGTACTCCGTGTATTCAGTAGGCTTACCATTCTTAATTCTTGAAAAGCTGCCACTTAAGTGGGCTGCATAATCTTTTGCCAGATATGGCTTGATATATTTTGGTCCGCCATCATGTATAAGAACTGCATTGTACTCTCCAGTCAGCATAACGTTGGTTGTTCTGGCACTTCTGATACTGCCAGTCTGGCCAAGGTTCTGCCAGTCCTTATAAAGACACATAAGCCTTGTTACACGGCCGTTTGCTGTGCTGTTCATCATCTCATAGACAATATCCGCTTCTCCGGTTCCGTAGTGTGCAAGTGCCTTCTTTTCATTGTCAACCATAATAGCTACAGGTCTTTGCACTGCTATAGAATCATCCACCGGAAGGCCTGTAAGTTCATTAGTTGCTGCAAAAGCTGTAGTAGAAAACATCATAGTGCTGATAGCACCAAGTAAAGCTGCTGTGATCAACCTGCGTCGCATAAATAATTCTCCTTGAGCAAAATAATTTTATGTGCGGTATGTCCATGATATCATATTTAATCGCACCTGCGATAAAGTTCTTTTGGCTTAATGCCATTTGCCTTGGCTCCCCTTGGCCATCCGCAGTTGGCTGCCAGCATATATAAAAACCTCGGGAACTTATAGGCATCAGCATAGATATCGGAAATAGACGTTCCGCCTTTAATGGCCCTTGCTACCTCATCAATTCCTAGGGTCACATTTCTTGCAGGACCTTTAGAAGGATCTGGCATTCTCATCATGCTTCCTACCATCTCTCCGGCCCCAATTGCAAGACCGCCACAGTAGGTAAATCCAGATTTATCAGCCCATTCTTTGACCATGCTAAGAAGGTTTCTTATCTGATGAGACTCATAAAATCCCATATTGGCTATACAGTAGATCTTCTTATCAGGATCTTTGCCGGATTTTTCAAGCATTTCCATAAGCCTTAGGACTTGTGAAGGAATTCCGTCCACATAAAGAGGCATAACAAAAACAACCTTATCTGCTGATGAAACAATTGTTGCCAGTTCATCATATTTATTTAAATAAGATACAATGTCAAAACTTACTGCGGTTTTTCCAAGTCTTTCTGAGAGCCTGTCCATAAACTTCTTGGAATTGGAGCTTGCGCCTCTTAGGCTACCGTTAATAAGAACAGTTTTTCCACCGTATTCGCTTTGTTTTTCAAACAAATTCACAGTCTTACTTTCGATGCACTCTTCAAACTCCACTTTCTTTATGATCCCATGAAAGTTTCTGCACACAGCCTCTACATACTGCCTGGCATGGGCCTTTTCGTCTTCCGTGAAACTGCTTTTCCTGAAGATAAAAGAGATTTCTTTCTCCTCTTCATATCTCTTTTTATGATGCATCTCACCATCCTTGATGAGCATAAAGGGGAGGACAAGTCCGATACTCCTGTCAAACACGTTTTTGACAAAGCTGCTAAAGCCTCCGTAAGCGTACCTGCTGATCACTACTACCTCATCTGCCCTGTGGATCAGCTCTCCCATCCTGCCATATCCATCGTCAATAAGGCACTTTCCCGGAGTCTTAAGCCAGCAGCCAAAACATCCAACACAAGGCTTTATTGTTCCTGTATCAGATATTACTTCATATCCCTCGTAGCCATCTGCAACTTTTTCCCATTCCCTGTTATCAAGATCATGAATTAACAGTTTCATTTTCTCCCCTTTTTACATAAGTCTCTTGTAAATATCCAGCATACTCTCCATCTGGTATCTAAGTAGCCAGGAAGCACTATTGTACTTTGGCGTTGCTTTAAGCACAGCTATGAGCTTTGGGTAGTATTCCTCGGTCTCTTTGATCATCCTGTATATCCTGTCCCTGCTAAGGCCAAAAGACATGGTGGTTAAGTTGTTACACCTGTCCAGACACTTTACAAGGCAGGCCTTTGGATTTTTCTCCATCTCGCTGTAATAACGCCTGTTAACCTCATCCCTCTCTTTATCTGAGCACTTTGGGCGGGTCATCAGCCTTACTATCTCTTTTGTATCATCATCAACCGGAAGGTCTGAAAGCTTAACTCCGCAGTCCTCCACCACATCGTGGAGCATGCAGGCAGCTATAACATCATCCTCCTTTATATCCATGGAAAGAGCATGACATGCAAGATTAAGCGGGTGATAGATATATGGGATAACCGACCTCTTTCTCTTTTGCCCCTCATGAGCCTCCACCGCAAAATCCACAGCCTTAAAGGCATTTTCAAGGCCCAGGTTCTTGGCAGAAGTCTTCACATAGGTCTTCATATGTTCCCAGTTATAGATAGCTTCCTTGGTCTTAAAGGCTTTGTGTTTCTCCTCAAGGATTGCTGACACAGATACATCAAATACTTCAGCAAGCTTAATAACTCTGTCAGTATCAGGTTTGTATTCATCCCTCTCCCAGGATGAAACAGCCTGAAAACTAACGCCAAGAGCTTCAGCAATCTGCTCCTGAGTAAGTCCTCTTTCCTCACGAAGTCCCTTAATATTTGTTCCAATGCTCATTTGCATACCCTCCTTATGCCCTCATCATAAAGAGAAACCTAAATCCATTCTAGCTAGTATGGATTTAGGTTTCAAGTTTAAATTCAAGTATGACTTGAGCTATTTAGTTTTTGCTCACTCTCTTCCGGCATTGCCAAAACCGTTTCGTTTCATCCTTTATACAATCATTTACTATTGGGCGACATTTTACTGATAAGCTCAGAAAGCGCTTCGTTCTGCGCTCTTATCTCATCTATGGCCTCAGCAAGATCTTCCTCTGAAACTTCTTCAAAGTCAGCTATTTCGATTCCTTCAAGCATGTTGCCGTCTTGGACCTCCGGTAATAACGAGCTATAGTCGCTTGTACCATCGATCACATTCTGCATCATCATAGCTGCAGCTGTCATTTCCTGATGTCTGATCGTGGTATCTGTATAGGATTTACCAGATTCTATTGATGGCAGAAGGTCTTCATTTGCAAAATTCTGATGCTGCTCATACATAAGAGTCATAGCCTGATTCAAAAGCTCTTTATTCTCCGCTACAAGGCGGTCAAATTCCTCTTTTGATACTTCATTTGAAGTTTCTGTCTCTGTTGTAGGCGCCTTGGCGTCCGTTGTAGTACTAACCTCTGTTCCAGAGTTTGTTTCTGCCACATTTTCTTTTCCGCAGCCTGCAAGAAGCAGCGTCATAAAAAGCACAATACCTGCTATATATTTTTTCTTTTTCATAGTATTAATCCTCATTTGGTACATTTAATGTAGGAGTCTGATATTCAATTTCCTGCTGACCTTCATACTGATCAAGAGGCCCTGAGTAATCATCACGGTTAAAGTAGTCAGTAGATCCTGTATATCCATTTTCTGTTTCAATATCTGACTCTTGTACGTAGTTTATGTTTCCACTTACCGGGCTGTCTGAACCTGCAATCTGAAATACGACAGTATTATTATCCATAACAGATAAAAACGTAAAGTACACATATTGATGGGTATACCAGTCGCCTGCAGGAAGATCCTGCTTACATACACGATTCCAATTATCATCATAGAGAGACACATGATAATGGCCATCTTTTATCCATGTTTCACACATTGTCGGAATCATGCCCTTTATTGGTGGCACATCTCCGGTGATCTTCTGAGTATAATACGGATATCCTTCCCGATACTGCGGGGTAGCTCCTGCATTCTCTCCAGATGTTTTGCTGTCCTCTGCTCCTTCCCCATCTTTAGGTTCTTCCTCAGTATTTACCTGTGTTATCTTGCTTATGGCATCCCTGTGCTGACGCATTGCTTTATTAAGCGCATTTATCGTAGCCTCATGATCATATAATGCCTCGCTATATTTGATGGTCATTTCCGGGTATTGTGAAAAGATAACTTCTGCACTTGTAATGTTATTGGCCACAAGAAAATCATAGTCCTCCTTGGTAAAATACCAGAAGTCCTCTTTGCATTCGCCTTCTCTCATCAATTCAGGCTTAAAATACTGGATCTTCAAAGCATAGAAAGCTTCATCAGAGTATCTTGGATGAACAACAGTTGGTATCTGTCGATCAAGATATCGTTGTGGTGGCACAGTTGAACCCTTTTGATAATCCTTACCCAAAGGTATCTCAAATCTCCAGTTTTCAAGATCTTTGCAGTCATACCACATCCGCATATAGCTTTCCTCTGAGCCATCCCCTATGACCGGAGTGTTATTATTTTTTTCATGCCATGCCGGAGTATCGTAGTCATACATGTAACATATATCAATCTCTCCATCCTTAAGCGTCGTGTGATTGCTAAGATAGAGTCCTGACTGATATAATTCTCCGTCATTTTCAGCTATTGTTGAGGAAATATAGGTTTCCTGAATCTGGCGCTCTACGTCTTTATAAGCTATAGCCCCGGGCTTTTCAAGAGGTGATACACTTAGACTATAGCTTCCATCTTCATATAACAATGGCTGGATATCACCATAAGTAGTATATGATATATCTCCGTCCTCTTCTGCAATCATCATATGATAGACAAGGCGCTCTCCGCGAATAAAATTATAATCCGAGTTAAAGCCATATCTGCAAACCAAATTACCGGCCGCATCAGTTATTTCATAGTATGGATATCCGTATTTTGTGTTCTTCACAGGACTTAATCCTTCTGCCTGCGGACGCATAACAATTTCAGGATTTGGCCGAAGATCTACTGCATAATACGTGGTCACCTTATAGCCAGCTTCAAGCTCCTTTTCCATTTGCCAACCAATATCTCCATATGTACATTTCTCAAAAGGGATTGGGACAGGTTCATAGGTCTGCTCTGTGGGATTTGGTAAAACATAATACTCACCCTTTTCATTTTTAACCTTGAGATCATTATATTCAGCAGGCACCTTAATTCCATCTCCAACATCGATCATTTCAATCTCACAGGTTTTTACTTCGGCATGGACTGTCTTTGGTGTCAAAAGAAATATCGCCCCTGCAAATAGCACATAAAATGCGCACTTTATCACATTTTTCATATCCATTCCTCATTTCGTCTAAGTTAATTTTTGTAGATCAAACTCTCACATATTCAATCCAAAAAAGCTCCTTCCGCTCCTTTACCAAGGACCTTAAGCCCTTCTGATGCAATAAATTTTGTTGGTTCTTCCTCATCATAGAATTCATCATCTCCACCATATTCTGGATAACGTTCTGGAACCAGAGCCTGACTTACCCCAATACCACCCATCACAAGACCTCCTTTATAATTGTATATTTAATTAGATCCTGAATCTGAATATAATCAAAAGTGCTGATGAAATCAAGGTTTTCATGCTATACCTGTAGTTTATTCTCCTTTTTATGCCCCAAAAGAAAAGGCTCACAGAAAACTTTTCTAATCCTGCAAGCCTTAAGCTCAATAAATCAGATATAACCAGACACCTATCAGCCCTGAGTTGGTGCTCCCCCCTGGCTGCTTTCAATCATCATATTGATGGCTTC
>CAMVJI010000113.1 GCA_947167765.1 uncultured Butyrivibrio sp.
CCCGGCATGTTCACCAGCGACATCAAAAAGCCGTATCCAATAAGATATGTAGTTATTAGTACATATGACCAGATCAGTACAACTGTAAGCATAGTCTATTATAGCCTTCTATTTTCTATTACATGCTGCAGAAAACTACTCCTACTAAAACACCGAGGAGTGCACCAAAGAATACCTGTGTTGGTGAATGTCCCACAAATTCCTTGAGTTTTTCCTCTGGTGGAATGTCACTGGAAAACTCAGAAAGCCAATCCATCATATTGTTGATGACCTTGGCCTGTTTGCCTGTTTCTCTCCTGACACCCATGGCATCATGCATTACTATGAGTGCCAAAATAGCTGTAACAGCAAACTGGAAAGTATCTGCTCCAAAGTTGTATGCTGTTGCTGTAACAAGAGCCATTACAGTAGCTGAATGAGAGCTTGGCATACCACCATCTCCAAGGAGTCTCTCAGGATTAAAATTCTTGTTTACGATCACATATATGATAGTCTTTAAAATCTGCGCTATAAGCCACGCCATAGCGGAGGCCAAAAGAATCTGGTTATGTAATACACCTGATAAAAAATCCATCAAAGAAGCTCCTTTAAATAATCACTTATCGCATCATGCCAATCAGCAAACATAAAGTCTGAAGTAAGCTTGAACATATAGTTCTCAAGAATACTGTAAGCTGGTCTTGGCGCAGCCTGAGGATTCATTTCCTGATACTGCCTGGTAGTAACATGGTTGACCTTAGTGTTTTTACCTGCAATCCTGAAAATCTCCTCTGTGAAATCAGCCCAGTTGGTATTGCCTTCGCAGGTTCCATGGAAGATTCCATAGTTGTCTGTTCCAAGAAGAAAGTGAATTGCCTTAGCCAGTTCTTTTGTACTGGTTGGTGTTCCAACCTGATCACATACTACGTTCAGTTCATCATGTGTCTCAGAAAGTCCAAGCATGGTCTTAACAAAGTTCTTGCCATCACCGTAAAGCCATGCAGTTCTTACAATAAAGAAGTTTCTTGCAAACTGCTTGACCATCTCTTCACCTGCCAGCTTGGTCTTGCCATATACGCTTACAGGACCAGTCTTATCAAACTCGATGTAAGGTCTTGTTCCGTTGCCATCAAACACATAGTCAGTTGACACATGTACCAGCCTTGCACCAACTTCAGTTGCTGCTATTGCAAGGTTTCTTGGGCCAATGGCATTGATCTTGTAGGAAAGATCCACATCGCTTTCCTGTTTGTCTACAGCTGTATATGCAGCGCAGTTAATGATGGACGTAGCCTTAGTTCTCCTTGCGAGATCAACTACAGCATCAACATTAGTGATGTCGAGAGGTGTTATGCCCTCGCCTTCAAAAACATCTGTGTTGATGAGCTCAAAACCGCTTCCTGCAAGCTCCTTATTGATTGCTCTTCCAAGCTGTCCGTTACATCCGGTAACAATTATTTTTTCCATGTCTGCTCCTATATGTGATAACTTCTAACGAAACACGTAGCGGACGACAATTTCTGCCGTCCGCTTAAGTATCTAATGCATTATCAAAAGCTAAGATCAGTCTGTGTACTCTGTACCATTAACCTTGAATGTTGAGAATGACTTACCCTTGAGCTGTACAACAAAGATCATTGTTCTTCCTGTGTTGAAAACAACCTCATTGCCGTTCTCATCATAGTATGTTGTTGGGCCATAGTCTTCAGTCTTTTCCCATGTGATAGGGATCATCTTACCCTTAGTGATGAAGTAACCATCGTTGGTTGTATCATGCATCTGGTAAGCAAGGTATCCATTGTCATCTCTGGTCTCATGGTAGGTTCTCTGTATAACAATGTTTGCAAATGAAAGCTGCTCGCCTGTAAGAGCATCCTTCTGTGGTGAGCCATAGAGAGTCTTAAGGTACTCCCCCTTCTCCTCGTCATACTTAAGTGCTGACTTGGTAACAGGGTAGCAACCAGCCATATCGATCTCTGTAGCCTCTACAGCGTCTGAATAATCCTCAAGAGTGTTAGGATTGCTGTAGCCAGTAAATGTGAAGTGTGAATCTCCCTCGAACTTATCTCTGTGCTCAAGTGAGAACTTAGCCTTATCAATAGCAGATGTAACATGTGCGCCATCTGTGAACGCTGTATGCTCAGATGTACTTCCCTCAGGAACTCTGAAGAATGCATCATATGATGGTCCCATTGCTGATCCACCAACACCATTTAAGTTATCTACATCATCACGTGTAAGGATCTTGCTAACATAGAGCTCTGGTCCACCGAAGTGAACAATAATAGGATCATACTCAAGTGCAGCATATACAAAGTAATCACGAATACTACGGATATTACCAATTCTCTCAAGTCCTGCCCAGTCCTCTAAGATACCCATCTGACGGCTCATGCTGCCCTCTTCCATGATCTCATAAAACACTGCAACATTGCTAAGTCCGTACTGTGGCTGAGCTTCCTTGTTGATAGGATACATAACTGCAAGAGGTCTTGTCTTGTTTACCTCTTCATCAACCCATTTATTAGTGAAATAGCTTCTTACCATGCCTTCTGCTGGAGGTGTATCTTCATCAACTGCTTCTTCCTCAGAAACTTCCTCAGTTGCAGCTGGAGTAACTTCAGGAACATCCTCAAGCTTCTCAACGCTGATCCCCACAACAGCTTCGTCACTTGCTTTTCCACAACCAAAAAGCATTGTCGCAACTAAAGTTGCAACTAATGCAGCTTTAAACTTTCTCATTTCTTAACTTCCTCTCTTATTTTTTAACTCATGTGATTTTAACATAAGTTTAACTACTCGCCAAGTCCGGACTCTATAGCTGAAACAATGGCAGACAGCGCCTCTTCTTCATCTGGTCCGTCGCATTTAAACTCAAGCTCATCACCACATTTTATGCATGCACCAAGAACGCTCAGTACACTCTTGGCATTGGCGGTATTATCACCATAGCAGAATGTAATGTGAGATTTGTAATTCATGGCCACCTTACAAAGGTTCCCTGCTGGACGCAAATGAAGTCCCGTAGGATTTGTAATTACCACTTTCTTTGTTACCATGATCTATGTATGACCTCCGTATAAAACCCACTAATCATCTTTTTCTACTGTCACATATACGCTGACCGTTCCCTTGACCTTAACCAGATCTGGAAGATCAAAGTCCACATCAGCACTGTATGTTCCTTCTGTCAGCTCCTGTAGATTGTTGCTATCAAGAATATCCTGAACATTTACTGTTCCAGTAATGTCATTTTCCGATATCTGTCTTACAGCGCTATCAAGTCCCTGAAGCGTGACAGAAACTGTCTTGTACTCCTCGTCGTCCACAAAAACTTTGTAGCCTTCATGAGTACCATCAACCTTTATATTGGAAACGTCCACATCAAAAGTTTCTGTGCTGACGCTATCCACATGGATAATAACCGAAACTGTTCCATTAAAATCCTTGTCTCCATAGGTAATACCTGTTGGAAGGAACTCATCAAGATCGAAGGTATAGTTCAGATTGCCTGTCATTCCTGTCAGATCAATATTCTCATCTTCTACCTTGATCTCGGAGATTGATGCTATTGCACTGCTCCTTCCTGCAATGAGAACACTGTCAGGTGTTGACTCGATCTGACGGGTATACATATATCCGCTTGCAGGTTCTCCCTTGACCACGTAAGTAATAGGAACATATTTGGTCTCAAATATTACTACATTGACCCTTACAGTTTTGATATTCATATCAATCTGAGAAGAATCAACTGTGTTGCCTTCAGAATCAAGCAGAACTATATCTGCGTCTGTTCCAATGTTGGATGTAAAACCAGTTACATCTACATCAACCGCCGCTGAAGTGATCTGAGATACAACTGACTCAGGACCACTTATCCTTACCATGTTCTGCTCTGTGGTAACATCTCCAATAACATATCCATCTGCCAGTGATCCTGATGTAGTAGCATTCAGTGCAAGAGACTTTGAAGCCTTCCTCTCCACATTTAGCTTGACCACATCGGAACTTGTGACGATCTTTTCAATCTTGTCATAGTACTTGTTGGTCACCACATCAATGCTGACTGTGTTGAGGCTTGATAGAGCCTGTATATCAGCAGTAGCCACAAGATTGTTCTGGCTAAGGGAATCGATTATGGATCTTGGGGCATAAAGCGTAACCGAATTGATGGTATCTGTGTTATCAAGTATTGTATAAACCTGCCCCTGATCTGTGATCAGATTGGTGTTCTTAAGAGTTACCGGAACATTGGTGTATCTTACTGAAGTAATAGGATCATTGACGTTGGTAATAAGAAACCACACAATGATCGCAAATATGAGAGAAGCAAGTTTAAGTCCCCAGTTGGCCGTCAGTCTCTTCATTTCTTCACCTTGGCCTTTCTGGCGAAGTACCTGATAGGTGCTTCCTCCTCATGTTTGTCCTGAAGAACGCGAAGCCTCTCTCTTAATCTGTCGCTGTCCAGAGCTCTTTCAAGCTCACCTTCCTGGGCTACGCTTATCTTACCTGTCTCCTCGGATACGATGATGACAAAGGCATCTGTTGCTTCTGAGGCGCCTATACCAGCACGGTGTCTGGTACCAAGCTCTTTTCCAATACCCATATTGTCTGAAAGAGGAAGATAGCATGTGGCTGAAACCACTCTGTCTCCCCTTACGATAACAGCTCCATCATGGAGAGGGGTATTGTGTTCAAAAATATTGATAAGGAGCTGACTTGTCACAATAGCATCCACGTCAATTCCTGTTCTCTCATATTCTGTAAGAGGGTGATTCTGCTCGATCACGATAAGAGCGCCGGTCCTTACCTTGGACATCTCAACACAGGCCCTTACGATCTCATTTAAAGTCTTATCTGAAAATCTACCCTCAGCCTTGCTGTCACCCAGGGCCAGTACATTGGAAAAGAAATTTTTCCTTCCCAGTTCTTCCAGGGCTTTTCTAAGTTCTGGCTGCAATATGACAACGATACCTATAATGGCAATACTAAACACCCTCTCAACGATCCAAAGGATAGTGGACATGTTGAAAAGAGCGCACACCAAAATAAATACAAGGATGACGATCACGCCCTTTAAAAGTGACCATAACCTTGTATTCCTGGCCCATACTAAAATGTGATAGACCAGAAATGCGATTATAAAGATCTCAAGGATATCTGAGATCCTTATGGTTGGCATATGCATGCTCGTTCTGTTGAAATCAAAAATAAAATCTATCTGATCCATGACCTTCCTTTAGTTTCAGTGCTGCTCCCTTGCGCGGTTGATCTTTTTAACCTTTCTCTCAGGAGTTGACACTGTAACCTTTGGCACTGCCTTAACATAATAGTAATACTCATCATCTTCAAACTGGACCTTCTCAGTTCTTGAGTAATCCAGATTAAATGCAAAGAATTCCAAAACCAGCATAAGAAGCGCTGAAACGATAGTTCCTACAATAACACCGCCGATGGATATCTGAGTGTCATTGACCATATCTCCCACAAGAATGCAGATGATAAGGCTCACCGAACCTGCTGCGATAGCTATCTTCCAGCAGTGATCGAGAGAAGTTCTCCTGATCAGGTATACAAGAACAAGTGTCACTGCAAACGCAGCGATCATAACAACCATTGCCTTGTTACCAAGCATTCCGCTAATGATATTGGAGAATTCATTGGCTGCCTCCTCTACACCCTCAATGCCAAAGCTTGCTGCATTGGTTGAGAAATAAGAAAGCATATAGGAGATCACAAGTCCAAAGGACACTGAAACGATGGATGTTGGAGTTCCCAAAAGTCCCATAGCCAGTGGCATCACATAAGGAATGTGAAGGAAAAAGAGCACTGGTGTCAAAAGAACTGCCAGGGTATCCTTGGGTGAAAACCTGAAGTATAAAAGGAACATCAAAAGAAAGACAATTGCTGAGATGAGCGCACATTCAATTGCCAGGGAATAGAGATGTCCCACGATAAAGATCGCCGAAATGAAAACTATAAAATTAGGTGGAAGGATTGCGCAAAGAAGAGACGCCATCATCACGATCGCAATGTTGGTAAGGGCGTCCATATATCCCAGCTTGTTATTGATAAGTAAAATAGAAACCAGCGCAAGTAAGAATTTCCACACATAGGTAATGTAGGTTTCGTATTTGATGTAAAATCTCTTTACATACTGCTTAAATTCCAATAATGAAGTCATATCATTGTTCCTTTTCGTAAATTCTAGCCAGCTTTTTTAAATTCCCATAATATGCCTTCATACTCTTACGCATCTTGCTGTACCTTAAGGAATAAACGACATATGATACAAGAGAATACACGCCAACAAGCAGGAGGTAAAATACCAGATACCTCCTGCCAATAGCCAGTAAATTATTAGTGTTGTACAGATCAGATAAAACCTTTTCGAAATTGCAAAGCACATAGGTCGCAATAAGGATTGCAAAAACTATGGTGGCGCTGATCACTGACTTGATCACGTTAAAGCCAACGTAATCACTCTTAAAATATGAATTGATCGCGTCGTTCTTTTTCCCTTCACGATCTATAAAAGCAGCCATTTTGGTCATCAAAATGACTTTTTCTTCGTTAACCATCACTGCTCCTTATGTATCCAGGAAGCGCATACCCGACTTAGGCTCTTGTTTCTGCTGAATTGCCTGCTGCAGTGCCTGTCTCTTCTGTGCAACAGTATCATTTAGTGTGTTGGCCATAGAAGTCTTACACTTAGCACAAAATCTTCCTGTTGTAATAGGCTCACCACATTTCTCGCAAAGGAGCTGTATTGGTGAATCTTTGGAGAACATCAGTCTCTCTTCACGGATCCACTGCTGAATCTGCTTGGTTGTTACCTCATTGTCTTCAGAAATCTGTTTCAGGCTAGCCGTTGGATTGTCCTGAATATACTGTTTTACCTTCTGAAAATCCTCTTCCACTGCCTTCTTGCAAGGATCGCAGATTGCTGGACCTGCTACGTAGTTAAACATCTTTCCGCATCTTGCACAGTTCCGTAAGTTCATAAGCTGACCTCCATATATTTAAGTAGTTTGCCCGATAGCAAGAGTCAGGAAATATATCCTGTCTACGCCTGCCATCTGAAACTCATGGGCGATCTCATCAATAGTACTTCCAGTTGTATAGATGTCATCGATTATAAGTACGCACTTAAATTTTACATCATTTTTGGGTATAATAAAAGCCTTTTTCAAATTATTGCGGCGCCCCAAAGCGTCCAGTTCCTTCATTGGGAGCGTATTTCTGACCCTCTTTACTATGTCAGTCCGCAAAGGGATAGAAAGTTCCTCAGAAACTGCTCTGGCATAGACTTCAGCCTGATTGTAGCCTCTTTTCAGCTGTTTTTTCTCATACATGGGTACCGGCACTATGGCTTCTATCCCAAGCCTTTTTAAAGTGTCACCAAGTCTCTTTCTTGTAGCAACGCCGTAAAACCTTGCATATTCCTGCCTTCCCATGTACTTAAAGCGGTATATCGAGCCAGAGATACTCCTGTAGGCAAACACAGAGTAGCCTCTTTTAAAGAAATGTCTTTTCTCCCTGCAGTCCTGGCAATACTCTTCTAAAGAGTCCTTGCC
>CAMVJI010000114.1 GCA_947167765.1 uncultured Butyrivibrio sp.
AAATCGCTGCTTTTTGAGTTCCTGTAAAATCGGCGATTAAGGGATTTCCGCCAGTTTCCATGTCCATCATAACAATTCCCTCGCAAAACCTTTTTTAATATAGCAAATAATCAGCCGTAGTCCTCATTGAGCCAGTTTCTAAGGAGCGTTGCAGCAGCTTCAGGATTCTCGTCCACAAACTTCTCAATAAGTTTCTTGGTCTCAGATCCTGTATCCATCTCAATATCAGAAAGAACCTCCTCAGGAGTTGACTCAAGGAGTTGTTCAACAGAGAGCTGTTCTGGCTGCTCTGGCACTTCTTCTGTCTTCTTGGAAGTCCACATACTTCTTATGATGATGAATGCCAAGAGTCCAAGGATCACAAGGATCAGCACGATCTGAAGTATATCTGTGACAGTTATGTTTGCACCTGTTCTGTCAAAGAATACGTACTCTGTATATGCTGCCATTGCCACGTTTTCTGCGTTGATACCAGTAGCCTTTGAAACTACATTGATCATTTCCTCAGGCACTTCCAAAGCTACAGGCTCAGTATTTCCGGCCTTAAAGTCCTCCCAGGTAGCTCCGTCGTGTTCATCAGGTTTATAGTCTTCCTGCTTCATAACAAGGTAATTGATAGCAGTAACAGAAATTGAAGACTCGTTATATTTTATAGCTCCAGGCACGCTGGATTCTGTGGTTATCTTCTCATTAGGAAGGTAATCCCTTGACTCCTCTGTTATTGATGATGTTGAGTTAGTATCATCCAAAGTCACATAAGTTGTTTCATCATCGGCATTGGAATCTGTTCCAGGAATACCGCTAATACCATTTACATTTTCAGCATTATAAGTATCTTCGTGGCTAAGTACGCCCTGTGTCTGATCTTCTGCCGGTGTATACTGATGGTCAGTTACTTCCTTTTTCGAAAAATCCATCACCAGGTTACTTGCAACCTCAATATTGTCATAAAGCTTGGTTCCAAGCAGAACCTTTTTAACCTCAGATTTTACAAGCTGCTCAGCTTTTGCTTTTACAGACAGCTGAGTTGATGCAAGGCCTGAAGTTGTTGTATCTTCTCCTCCGGAAAAGAGCATGTTGCCTTCCGTATCAAGGATCACGATGTTATCAGTGTTTTCATTACCTACAGCTACTGCAACAGCCTTAGCAAGGAAGGCTGCGTTTTCTTCATCAAACTTACCGTCTTCGCTTATCTGCAATAGGATCCAGGCAGAAGCCTCTTCCTGATTACCTATAAGCGTTCCGTCGTTGTCGGGGATGTTAAGCTGTACATTGGCAGATTTAATAGCTTCAAATTTCGAAATGAAGTCCTGTTCAAGTCTGCTTTCAAGATAAAGCACATATTTCTTTTGCTTGTCAGATTCTGTTGTTGAAAAACTTCCATTGGTTACATTGTCGATGCTGTATGCATAGGACTGGATGTCATTGGCACCCAAAAGAAGACTGGCATTTCCCTGATCCTTTTTAAGAACCCGGAACTCCAATCCATCGTCTGACATTTTATAATTTACCGCATTGGAATCAAGGAGTTCCTTGATCTCGGAAGCCTCCTTGGTAGAATTGGCATTAACCAAAGTAACGTACTGTGGCTGATTTAAAACAGACACCAAAATTATGATGGTAAGCAGTACAACCGTGCTGGCACCTATTATCAAGGTCTTTTGCCTGGCTGTAAACGCGTTCCACCAATCGAGAACCTTCTGCCAAATAGCCCTAAATCTTTCTGGCATATTTCTCCCTCCCCTCTATTACTAAAACACACTAAACAGAAGAATCAGATCTGCATCTGTGTAAGCTCTCTGTATGCTGAAAGAGCTCTGTCTCTGATCGCAACTGTATACTGCAAAGTTGTGCTGGCTTTCTGCAGCGCTATGGAAAGATCATGGGTATTATCAGTCTGCCCCAAAGCCCATTTTATCTCTTCATTTTCTGCATCTGACAAATATGCGTTAGTTGTTGAGATATTATCAACTACCGCAGCAAAAATGCTCTTAAAAGATTCGTCATTCCCTTCCCCGGAATCACCAAGAACATTGTAAACTTTGCTATTTGTCTTTTCTGCATGTCTTATCACATCACTGGTAACATTTCTAAGTTGTGAAATATCAAGAGATGCCATAATTTCCTCCTAAACCCGATTATCCATTAGAACCAAGGTCAAGTCCCCTGGTTGCAATGCTCTTACTTGCATTAAAGGCTGTAACATTGGCCTCATAAGACCTGCTGGCATCTATGAGGTTTGTCATCTCTGTAACTGTATTGACATTAGGATATGTAACATAACCATATTCATCAGCGTCAGGATGGGATGGATCGTAAACTATGTTCATCTGGGTCCAGGTGTCGTCCTGAACAGAAGAAACCTTAACGCCCCTTCCAGAGTAATGGTCAAGTCTTTCGTTTAATATCCTTGAAAAAGGAGTCTGGGTACCCTTTTCAGAAAAAGTCACTACCTTTCTGACATAAGGAGTTCCATCTTTAGTTCTTGTTGTATTGGAATTAGCAATATTCTCAGAGATGATATCCATACGGAATCTCTGCGCAGTCATTCCTGAAGAATTGATGTTGAAAGAATCAAATATGCTCATCTAGTACCTCCTATCAAGTGGACTTGGTAACCATCGTCAGGGTGCTGAACTCATGCTTAAGTCCTGACATAAGTCCCTGATACTTCAGCTGGTTAGCTGCAAGCATAACGTTTTCAGTATCAATATCAACGTTATTTTTATCAGTCCTATAAGAAAAGCCTGAATAATCGTTAACCACTCTGGCCTCCAGGTGCTTGTTCTTCAGATTCGCAACCTTCTCATCCATGGTCTTGTATCTGTTGTGACCAAGAGCCCTCTCAAGCTCATCCTCAAAATTGAGATCCTGCCTCTTATAGCCCGGTGTGTCAACATTGGCAATGTTATTGGCAATTATCTCGTTTCTGGTCCAGGCTGCGTCTGAAGCCTTGTCCATAACATTAATGTAATCAAATACATTGCTATTAATCACAGACCTACTCCTCCTTATTATTCTATTTAATAATAAAATTTTTTTATGTAAATTACAAGCATAATATACTTTATATTGTGTTTTTTGAACTTTGCCTACACAAAATCTATGTAAAAAACAAAGAAAGGATTTACCATATCTGATAAATCCTTTCATCATATTTCACATCCATGTCGCTGTTATTGTTTATACAATATACATCGGCAAATTATATTTCCTGCTTTAGCTTTTTGATCTCGCCAAATACCACATCGTTGGTAACCTTGATGTAAGTGCCCTTCATTCCTGAAGATCTGGATTCTATTACCCCGGCGCTTTCAAATTTCCTAAGGGCATTTACGATGACACTTCTTGTAATACCAACCCTGTCTGCGATCTTACTGGCAACCAGCACTCCTTCCATTCCATCAAGCTCGTCAAATATGTGGATGATGGCCTGCATTTCAGAGAAGGAAAGGGTTCCAATAGCCGATTTAACAACTGCAAGCTTCCTGCTTTCTTCAGCATTTTCTTCATTTACAGCTCTTAGCATTTCAAGACCAACAACTGTAGTTCCATACTCGCATAGGATAATGTCGTCGATGTCATAGGGCTTGTCAGTCTTATAGATAAAGAGTGTTCCAAGCCTTTCTCCGGCAATTTCGATCGGTGTGATGATTGCCTGGAACTTGGAGGAATCAACACCCTCAAACCCCAAAGTCTCGAGATTGACATTTTCCTTGGTAGAAAGAATTGTCAAAAGCCTTTCATTTAGCATCGGATCAATAAAAGAACCTACGCTGCAGGATAAAAGGTTGCTGATGGACTCAACGTCTTTACTTTCACCAATTCCTAAAACTTTACCCTTTTTGCTGATAACAAACATGTTTGAGGATAAAATGTCACACAAGACCCTGCATATGTCGTTGAAAACCACTTTCCCAGAATTGCTTGTATGAAGAAGCTTTCCTATTTTTCGAGTCTTATCCAGTAGTTGCACACTACTCATCAGAATTCTCCTTTTTAACGTTTTTCCCCAATGTGTAAAAGAACAATGTATTTACGAAATTACGTCAACATCAGTCCCTACACTATTTGTATCATATCATAAAAAAATAGGCGCTTCAAACAATAAAGCGCCTACAATTATGAAAAAAAGCTAAAGATTTCTGAAAATTTATATTATTTGTTTTACGTTTATTCTTTTACTTTATCTTCTACATGACCACATTCAGGATTGCCACAGGCAAGCTTGTTGTTCTTGGCGTACATTACGCCGCCGCACTTAGGGCACTTCTTTGAAACTGGTCTTTGCCATGACATAAAGTCACAGTTTGGATTGTCGATACAGCCGTAGAAAATACGGCCCTTTTTGGTTCTCTTAAGAACAATATCCTTTCCGCACTTAGGACATGAAACACCAATCTTTTCAAAATAAGGCTTGGTGTTCTTGCACTCAGGAAATCCTGGGCATGCAAGGAACTTGCCATGTGGACCATACTTGATAACAAGGTTTCTGCCACAAAGCTCGCAGACTTCATCTGTAACTTCATCCTGAACCTGAACCTTCTCAAGTTCTTTTTCAGCAGCTTTAACAGCTTCATTAAGGTCAGGATAGAAATTCTCAATAACAGTCTTCCACTTTACATCGCCCTCAGCAATTCCATCAAGAAGGGCTTCCATGTTGGATGTAAAGTTTACATCAACGATCTGAGGAAAAGCCTCCATCATCATCTTGTTGACAGCCTGGCCAAGCTCTGTAATATAAAGAGATTTATTCTCCTTGGTAATATAGTGTCTTGCCATGATCGTTGAGATTGTTGGCGCATAGGTAGATGGTCTTCCTATTCCAAGGGCCTCAAGGTCATGTACCAGGGACGCCTCTGTATAATGAGGAGCAGGCTGTGTGAAATGCTGCTGAGAATCAAAGCTGTCGAAGTTTAGCTTAGTTGTTGTATCCAGCTTTTTCATGATCACATTCTTTTCTATCTGATCATCCTCGTCGGTATATACGTTAAGGAATCCATCAAAAACCGTCTTTGATGCAGCAACGGTAAATCTATGCTCTCCACAGTCGATCTTAACTGATGTGGTCTCATACTTGGCAGCAGCCATTCTGCTTGCCATAAATCTGCGCCAGATAAGCTGATAGAGTCTAAACTGATCTCTTGAAAGATAGTCCTTGACAACTACAGGCGTTCTGTCAATATATGTTGGTCTGATGGCCTCATGAGCATCCTGTATCTTAGCGTCGCTCTTTTTTGAAGTAGCGCCTTCTGCAAGATACTTTTCTCCGAAGTTCTTAACAATATAGTCGTTGGCAGCCTCAACAGCTTCCGCAGAAACTCTTGTTGAATCTGTTCTTAAGTAAGTAATAAGACCTACTGTGCCCTCTTTACCAAGTTCAATTCCCTCGTAGAGCTGCTGAGCAACTCTCATGGTCTTCTGTGTTGAGAAGTTAAGTGCCTTACTTGCTTCCTGCTGAAGTGTTGATGTTGTAAATGGAAGTGGAGCTTTTTTGCTTCTCTCGCCCTTCTTAACGTCACTTACAACATACTTTTTGCCTTGAAGCTCTTTTAAGATACCTTCAAGTTCCTTCTTAGAGCTGATTTCTTTTTTCTCATTACCTTTTCCATAGTAGTGAGCTACAAGAGGTTTCTTTTCACCCTCTGCCATAAGGTTTACATCAAGTGTCCAATACTCTGTAGGTATAAAAGAGTCTATCTCTTCTTCTCTGTCTGCGATGATCCTAAGTGCAACTGACTGAACTCTTCCTGCTGAAAGTCCTCTTTTTATCTTGGACCACAAGATAGGGGAAATCTCATAGCCAACCATTCTGTCAAGGACACGTCTTGCCTGCTGTGCATCTACAAGATTCATATCGATATCTCTTGGATGCTTCATAGCTTCCTTTACAGCATTTTTAGTGATCTCGTTAAATGTTACTCTCTGAACCTTGGCATCAGCCTCTGAAAGCTTAAGTGCTGAGCAAAGGTGCCAGCTTATGGCTTCTCCTTCACGGTCCGGGTCAGTTGCAAGATAAACCTTGTCAGCCTTCTTGACCTGTCTTCTCAGTTCAGCAAGGACATCTCCCTTTCCTCTTATGGTTATATATTTGGGTTCGAAGTCATGATCTATATCGATTCCCATGGAGCTTCTTGGAAGATCCCTGACATGGCCATTGCTGGCAGCCACTTCATATCCTGAACCCAAAAACTTCTTAATAGCCTTCACCTTTGTAGGTGACTCAACAATAAGAAGTGAGTTTTTCTTTGTCTTGGTTTCTTTCTTTGTTGCCATTTGGAATAAATGTCCCCTTCACAATTTGATTGACACGTTTGTAACGTTCACTTTCATATTAATAAACATTTTATTTGATTTCGTCAAGTATATGGTATAAGGAACGATTCTTTCGTGACAGAGGGGACGGTTCTTTTGTCACATTGCTTTCATGCAACGTGACAAAAGAACCGTCCCCCTGTCACAAAAGAACCCTTATATATAGTCTTTACTTTTTAAGCCATGCAGTCTCTTTTGGAGTCTTCTTAACGAAAGGTCTTGCAAGGGCCTGCTTTGCACCATTTGGAAGGATGTATTTAAGCTTATCCTCAGCCTTTCTCATAGTTGAGCAGTCTGGATTGTCTCTTGTAAGCTTGATAGCATCAAATTCACATCTGGTTGTGCAAAGTCCGCAGCCTACACACTTATTAGGGTCAACAATTGATGCACCACAGGACAGACATCTTGATGTTTCCTTCTTAACCTGTTCCTCTGTAAATACAAGCTTGTTGTCTCTAAATGAAAGCTTGCCATCAGCGTTTGCCTTTATTCCTGCTGTCTGTCTTCCAACGTGGTCATAATCCTTAACAGAAATATCATCCTTATCAAGTTCGATAAAGAAGTTAGGGTCACGACCAATTGTAAGTGAAGAATGAGGCTGTACAAATCTGTGGATAGACTCAGCACCCTCTCTTCCACATGCGATGGCATCAATGGCAAATCTAGGTCCATAGAACATGTCACCGCCTACAAAGATATCCGGAACAGTAGTCTGGAATGTCACTTTATCTGCTGCAGGAGCTGGACCTCTAAACTCAACGTTCTCATCCTTTAAGAGGTCTCCCCATACCGTTGCCTGTCCAACAGAAAGGATCACGTTCTCGCAGGCGATCTCTATGGTCTCATTCTCATCGTATTTAGGATCAAAGCGTCCCTCAGCATTCTTGACCTGAGTGCACTTCTTAAATACGATACCCTTTACTTTTCCGTTCTCAGTAAGGATCTCTTTTGGTCCCCAGCCGCCCTTAAGCTCAATGCCCTCAGACTCGGCAATTTCGATCTCCTCAGGAAGCGCTGGCATAATATCTCTTGTCTCAAGAGAAACCTGTGTAACCTTGGATGATCCACATCTTATTGCAGTGCGGCTTACATCAATAGCTACGTTACCGCCACCAATTACAACTGTATCACCAGTAAGCTTGTAGCTTTCGTCGTCAATAACCT
>CAMVJI010000115.1 GCA_947167765.1 uncultured Butyrivibrio sp.
AAGTTTGTAACAAGACACGGGGACGGTTCTACTGTCTCATTGTGCACAACATGACACGGGGACGGTTCTACTGTCTTATTTTACTGGATACGCTTGTCGCCCCTTCTGTCTATGCCTTTTTTCTCATAGTACTCAGCCTTAGACTTGTACATTGCATCGTCAGCTTTTCTCTCAAGTTCGTGGATATTCATATCTTTATTGTCTGCATAGGAAGCGTAGCCAATTGAAACAGACAGCGAATGGGAATACTGTCCATACCAGTTGTTGACCTGTTTTTCAATATCCCTGCAAACCGCCTGTGGGTCGTTCGTTCTAAGGATTGCAGCAAATTCATCTCCGCCAATTCTGTAAACCTTGCCCTTACTGCCTATGGCAAGCAAAAGACATTCAGCCGCGCCTTTTATAAGCTCATCGCCGCCTGCATGGCCCTTGGTGTCGTTGACTTTTTTAAGTCCGTTGACGTCAGCTGAAAGGATAACAAAGTCTTCCGGAAGTCTATTTTCCTTGTATTCGTTAAGGTCTTCCTCATAGCTTCGTCTATTAAAGAGCCTGGTAAGTTCATCCGTCATGGCAATCCTGACAAGTCTCTCTTCTCTTTGTTTCTCCTCATCTACATTTCGCGTTGTAAACACAACCTGAGTAGGAACGCCATTTTCATCCACTTCCACAGGAATGTACTGGGCCCTGAACCATCCGTTGACCACATCAATGAAGTCATCACTTATAAGTCTTTTGCCAATGAGTCTTTCCTGTACAGTTCCAATATTTGTGAATCTGATAAAGTCTTGCAATTGATCAGGCATCACATGCTCCCTGAGCTTACGAGTCATGATGGTATAAGGCATATTCTCGAGATCAATTTTGAATTTTTTCTGCTCATTACCTCTTACTGACATCTCAGTGCAATCAATAAAATCAATGAGATTTACCTTATCATAAATATCAGCGATAGACTTAAGGATGTTCATCTTATCCTGTATTTCAGTATCCTTGGCTTTTTGGAGCTTGATAGCTGCCTCACAGCTGGCCATAAGTGAATTATAACGCACAGCCATTCCAAGTCCTGATACAAGAGTGAGGATAAAATAGTTTATGGCATTTATACCTGCTGCGTGATCCACCTGATAGATCATCCCAAATAAAAGCGCATAGGTCAGGATCGCCAGGATCATGCTAAACCAGGGTTTCAATACAATAAAGCAGACTAGCATGACTTCAACTGCATAAAAAGTCAGCATCTGCTCTCCATCCGCATACTTACTGTGTGAACTCCACATAGCCCACAGCGCCATAAGCATATAATAGGTCGTGTTCAGGGCCACAACCTTCCAATGGTCTTCAATCCCCTTTTTCAAAAGAAGATTTGAAACTAAAAATCCCACAAGACAAGTAACTATACAAAATACTACGCTATGAATGCTGATAAGCTCATCTCTGCCGATGTTCTTTCTGGTCAGAATAAAGAAAGCCAAAGTTATAGATTCAAAAATGGCTACTATAATGGAAATATTCTCTATGCTCTTGGTACTGGTCTCATCCATCAGTTTTTGAACTTCTTTGTCAACAACCGGGAAGAAGTATCGTTTCAGCATAACGGCGCCTTTCGCTCATAGCTTTCTCATGCTATTCCATAGTTACAAATATTATAATCCATATTTCGTATAAAAATTCATAAATTACTATAAACTCTGACTCATTCATTCAGACTCTCAAAAATCGCCATATAGTCCTCCGGGTATTTAACTTCCCCCATCTCAGGGATATATGATCTCTTGCCTCCACCCTCCACAACTAACAGGCAGATGTCCTTAGAGGGCATTACAGGCCAGTATGAGAAAAGAACTTCTTCCTCATCTTCTATCATAACAAGGCACTTCCTGCCACTGCCTGTTTCTGAAACTGCTGTTACTACTCCAAGGGAAGACAGCGCCGCTGCAAGGGATGATAGTCTCACCTCTTCATAGACCCTGTGAAAAGTCTCTTCAGCCTCTTTGTTTTCGCCTGCCAATATGGCATCATACAGCTTTATCAGATATGGGAACACCTTGAGTTCCCCAGGAGGAACGACTTCCGGGAATTCCCATACCTTGTCGCCAGGAAAAGCTATGCGGTATATAAAGGTCTCTCTGTCATCCCCTGCAGGAATGCAGGATATCACATAGTTTCCATCTTCCATATGCACAAGAGCAGCCGGGTAGCCAAGATCATCCCCTGACTCCCAAACCTCTTTTGCACCTTCTATTTTTTTCGCTTCCTTAATAAGAGATGGATGTAGTTTACTTGCTATATATTCGTTCTCGTTCATTAGCTGCTTTCCTTATTTTTTCTTAAGAGCATCCTTTGATATATACTCCAGATGAGCCATATGTTCAACAAATGTACTGATCTCCACCAGAAACGATCCCCCAAACCTGGCGCGATTTCCTTCTACCATGACCGTTTCTCCGGTAAGTTCATTTTTCTTATATACAACTCTTCCAGCTCCCCACGGATTTCGAACTCTCACATAGTCCTTACCACCAACTTGTTCGATTCCAAGAACAGAATACGCGTGACCACCAGCCAGACCACGTCGCATTTCTTCGCCATTTTGTCCGCTGCCTGTGGCTCCTGCAAGTTCAGAATAGCTTCCGGCCGTCAGGATATCCCCATCTCTTTGGGCTTCTTCTATTGCTTCCTTGATCTCCTTAACTACCCCCTGTAAAAATTCTTCTTTAAAAACCACTTTTCCAGTTGCAGGATCTATTGTCTTATTACTCATATCAAATGAACGCTCGACTGTACCATATTTTCTAGAAAAATCATATATAGATGTTCCCTCTTGTCCGGTAATCCATCCAAGTGCCTGAGTTGTAAAACCACCACCACCTATACATTCATACTCCCCTGAGCTTTCTGATGATCCGGCAAGTCCGGAAACAGCAGCAGCCTTTTCATAGATCTGAACCCAAAAACAGCCCTTTGCTCCAGCATTCTCCCATTTACCATCTTTTTTCATTTTATAAACTGAAGACTTATTTACAGTTACATATATTGGATCATAGTTACCCAATAATGATTTCTTATAAAATTTTACTGTTACCGTATTATCGCCGTTATCCTTCATATGTCTTTTGATAAAGGACGGATCAGCATTTACAACTGATGCAAGGCTTGACATAAAATAGCAGTCACCTGATGCCCCCTGCACAACATCTAATATACTTGGTTCCTCCGGGAAAAGAACCATATCATTTTCATCTTTAATCTTGTATCTTTTATGGAACTTAGAATCCAGATAGGCCTTAACTTTAGCATTTGGGGGAACAACAAGCTCTCCATCTTCAGCCGTGGGTTTTAATTTACTTAAATAGTTTTGTAATGAAGCAAGTTCTTCATTTTCATAGGTTTCCCTATTCTGCATTGTTTCAAGAACGGCAATCCTATCCCCAATAAGCTTAAGAGCGTTTTTTAGCCGTCTTTGTTTCAGGCGAACATGATACTGAATAAGGTTCGAATCTGTTTCCTCAAGTATCTTGTCCATCCTTTCTTTTATCTGGCTATCTTTTTTGTCCTCTATAAGTTCTCCCGAATTAGTAAGGTCTTTTTCTATTTGCTTATAAAGCGCCTGATACCTTTCAGGCTCACTGGTCTTCACAGCATTACGAAGACTCATTCTCAGCCTTACAAAACTCTGAGCATTGGCATTTACCTTCTGAAACTCTGATATGGCTGTAATGACCTTTTGGGACTCCTCTTTTAGTTCTTCTCCTGCAAACCCCTTCCCGTCTTTTTTAAGATCTTTATTTAAGCTCTCCCATTTTGCCATTACAGGTTTTACAGATTCAAGTTCTTTATCCACTGACTTACTAAGCTGTGCAGCCTCGTCCAGCTCAGTACTTCCAACATCCTGTATAAGTGAAGAATTGATATACGTATACTTAGAGAGCCGATAAGTTTTATCTCTTTTATAATTTTTTGCAAGATAAGATGTCTGAGTGCCTTTCATCATCTCTTCCTTATCATTCTCTTCCATGTCATATCTGGGTCCGCCCTTCTCACAGTCCTTTTTAAGTGCACTTTGAAGTTTTTCAAGACGTTCTTTTAAAAGGTCACAGTTCTCATCCTCAAAGCCCATGCCTTTGAAATACTCACGCATCTTATCGGGAGAAAGAGCTATGATCTTGTCAGCTACTTTGTTATCATAAAAAGACAGATTGGTTGTTCCATTTTCATTGATCAGTTTTCTTGTGGACTTTCCTCTCCTGTCTTTGTTCATCTGTTCAAAGCTGTCTTTCCCAAGGCAATCTGCATGATCTCTTACAGATACGTTAGTTATCACCATATAGTCAACATTTTCAACATTCTGAAGCTTGAAATTGACTATAAAACTGTCCTGATTTCTGTTTGTCTGCCCCATGATAAAGTCAAGGAGCTGGATTGTCTGAAGCTGCCGTAGTGCATCGTCAGAATACATGAGAGGAAGTTTTAAATCCTTTGCCTTCTGTATGGCATCTTCAATAGTTTTTCCCTGATTCTTGTTAAAAAGATACACATCCTGCTGGATGGTCTCCTCATAATCATCAATACTTACAGTATCCTTGTATTTTGCTTTCTGTCCAAAGACAAAAAGATTTCCTGCTCCAAGTGTCTGGGCAAGGAACTTGGTTCCATCTTCCTGCCTGGACGCAACCTGGCTTGCAGGGACATACTTCTCGTCCTTATGCTGACTTAGATAATTCTCATCTACTACCTTAGTCTCTTTAAAATCATCTCTCCATTCCTTGAAATTAAGATCAGGGCGAAGCTCACTAAACTGATATGAAGCTAGTCTGTCTCTGACCTTTGTCAGGTGCTTGATATTCCTGGTAGCAAGAAGGCGGTTCATCTTGGCCTTATCAAAATAGCAGAACTCCTTCTCCTTTTTCTGATAGTGCTCTATAAGCGCCCCATAGTTATCAAGAAGAGTCTGCTTGACTGCATTGAACTCATCTTCTTTTGCAGGCATTGGCTGGCTGTAGATTATACGCAGACTTTGAACGATCTTCTGCATACTCTTTTCCTTTGATGCAGCATTCAAAACCTCCTTCTGGTCAAGTAAAGAGGCACTTTGCTCTGCTTCAGGATTTTCAAAAGCAAGCTTTTCTCTCTGCTGCTTTAAAAGATGCATGAGTTTCTGCACCTTCCTGTGTCTTTCCACATTTCTTCCACCATTTGTATCCCTGGTCTCAAGATATTTATCCATAACTGATGTAAGCCAGTCATACTGTCTTATAAGCTCAATCTTATCATTTGACCTATAGAGGCCTTCGAGCTTATCTATCCCCTTCTTTATGACCTTCATCTTAAAGCTATCACCGCTCCACCTGGTATCTGCCTTTACCTCACTCATAGCCCGGCTAAGCTCCGCTATTGGAGAATCCACCTGAAACTTCTTGCGATAATGGTTAAGAAGAGCCTTGGTCTTCGTCTTTTGGGTAAAAAAGCTTCCTCCCTCGGAAGTGTCCTGTCTGTTTTTTCTGGCCTTGAGTTTGTCAATATATGCTGCAAAAGCCGCAGGAATATTCTGCTTCTGCGTAAGGGCCGTAAGCTTTTTGGTGCTCACAGCCTCAAGCTCATTCTGAAGGTCTTTTTCCTCAAGAAGGGCATAGTAAGGAGAAGACATAATAGATAACATCTCCGAATAGTCTTTTTCAATCTCCTGGAACACCGCAATCTTAGCCCTTATTTCTTTTACTGCATTTTCAGAAAGCTCCTTAGGTCTCTTGCAGATGCCTGACTTATTTTGATAGAGCAAAAGAAGCTCATCAAGCTTGCCATCTGCATCCTTTGCCACAAGAAGCTTTTTGTAAGCCTCCAGAAAATTGTCCTTATTAAAGAAAGTCTTGGAGCTTTTGTAAGCAAAGTCCTGCGGGTCCCACTTTGCTATATCAAACATGATCTTTTCAATGTCCCTGGCTTTTTCCTGTGAACTCTTTTCTTCCTGCTGCAGGGGCTCTGCTTCTTCATTTTTGATACTGCTTAGGATGCTCTGGGCAAATCTTGAATCCTGAAGGTTTTTGTTAAAGGCCTCTCTCTTTTGGGCAGTCACAGTGCGAAGAGCCCCCCGCTCTCCCTTTATCAGCCTGCTGGCTGCTATGATCTCTCCATCAATGATCTGCTGAGATTTATCCTCCAGCTTGGAAAGATATAAAGGATCTGCAGTATCCAGCCTATCCTCTACCATCTCCATAGGAGGTAGCTGCCCATTTTCTTCAGCTAAAACTTGTTGTTCATCAATAATATCCTGCTGCGAATTTATAACTGATTCTTCATTTATCTTTTGGATTGGACCCTGATCATGAACTGGCATAGATTAGCTCCTATCTCTTTACCTGCTAAATTCTCTTATCTCTCATTCCTGCTACCAATATAAACCGGTACTCCAATGCTACTGGGAAAGAGTCTTTCTGAAAGAGCAAGACTGTTGTAGCTGTGTCTGTCGATACATATCTTTGTATCTGGTGGATATATATAACTGGCGTTCGTAACAGCTCTGGCCAGCATCTGTGACAATATCCTCTTGCTTTCTTTCCCCAAAGCTGCCATAACAATGATCTTAAACATTCCAGAAGCTGTCTTATGAAAAAGCAAAATTCCTTCTATCATTTCATCAATTTCGCAGAAGCAGGAAATATCCATATCAAAGTATTCCCTTGGAAGGTATTCAAGATCTTCACAGATACCAAAATCGTCCGCTTCTGCAAAACGCCTTATCCCCACGTTAAACTCTCGCTGGCTCATCTGGCTTATGGGTTTTATATCCGGCCTTGGTTTAATACTCTTAAGGGCAGAAATCTTATTTAAGTCTGCAAATGTAGCCCTGATCTCATCG
The DNA here is from genome assembly GCA_947167765.1 of uncultured Butyrivibrio sp. Lineage (GTDB taxonomy): Bacteria > Bacillota > Clostridia > Lachnospirales > Lachnospiraceae > Butyrivibrio. The sequence continues at coordinate 6,854 of CAMVJI010000115.1, forward strand.
CCTTCCATAAGTGCCACAGAAAATCCTGCTGCTGAAAGTGCAGCCTTCTCCTTTTCAAATCCTCTTGCCGGAAGATCAAAGACAGAGACTGTGACCTGTTCATCCTGCACCGCATCAGTGTAGAACTCAAACAGCCTGTCAGCTGCATGTGGATCATCAATCTGAAGCCACACAATGTGGCTTTCTTTATCTCTTTCTGAAGAGATATTTCTGTACTCCCAGATGATCCCTGCTATAGGCTCTTTTTCCACTACTGCCAGCAGTCCAGCAAAAAAGTGTCTTTCCAGATTCTCAGCCATATCCTCAGGAATGTACTCAGCAAACTGCTCTATGTTGTTCTCATCCAAAATCAGGATATTCATTAAAGTCTCCGCTGCAAAAGAAATACCCAAATGGGCATACTCTGCCAATTTTCAATATTCAGATTAATTATATCAATGGGAAATAAGGGAAATCTATAAAATCACGATAAAATTTAGA
>CAMVJI010000116.1 GCA_947167765.1 uncultured Butyrivibrio sp.
ACAATTTTAGCATTCTAAAGTTTATACGAACAAGTTTTTAAGGGTGGCAATTTGACACTATTCATTCGAAATCTCGTTTTTCGTTATATAATGATAAAAATAAAAACTCACGCAGAAAGAGACGATACGATGAATACACTAATAGCACCCGATAATAACTGGGCACTCTTATCAATACTGTTTTTTTCAAGCTTTTTAGCCATCTATCTTGAGCAGAAGTACAAATGGGCAGCCAAGCTCACCGGAGCCATTATTACCCTGGCTATTGCAGTCCTTCTGACAAATTTTGGTGTTATCCCTACCAGCGCTCCTGTCTTTGACGACATCGTATGGGGATATGCTGTTCCACTGGCGATCCCACTGCTGCTTCTTGATGCCAACATAATTAAGATCTGGCGGGAGACGGGAAAGCTTCTTTTGATGTTCCTTATTGGAGCCGCTGGAACCTTCGTTGGTGCTCTTGTGGGAACAGCTCTTTTGTCAAGCCTTGTAAATGGCCTTCCAGGAGTCGCTGCCATGATGACCGGCTCTTACATTGGCGGAGGCGTGAACTTTACTGCCATTGCTGATGCTTTTCACGTAAGTGGAAGCCTTATCTCTGCAGCCACCGTAGCAGATAACCTGAACATGGCTATATATCTGATGATCCTTCTTGCCATCGCATCCAGCGCCTTTTTCAAGAAGCATTTCACCCACCCCCACATCGACGAGGTTGAAAAGGCCGGATCTGACAAGGCCGGTGAAACCCTTGCTGCAAGCTATTGGGAGAGGCATGACATCTCACTTAAGGATATCGCTGCTTCCCTGGCATACGCTGCTGTGGTTGTCACTGTTTCAAGGCTCATCGCCGGATTTTTTGCAGGGATCATCCCTGAGAGCAATGGGCTGCTCAAGATGCTGAATACCTTCTTCGGAAGCCAGTACGTATGGATCACCAACGTATCCATGGTGTTCGCCTCCCTCTTCGAGGACAAGACAAGAGAAATGCACGGCTCCAAGGAAGTTGGAACCTGGCTTATCTATCTGTTCTACTTTGTTATAGGTGTACCGGCCTCTATCACCATGATCATCCAGAATGCACCTCTTCTGTTACTGTTCTGCTTTATTCTGGTGGTGTTTAACATGCTCTTTTGCTTTGGTTTTGGCAAGCTCCTTAAGATCGATCTTGAGGACATCATCCTGGCATCCAACGCCAATATCGGTGGTCCCACCACCGCCGCAGGAATGGCCATTTCCCTTTGGATGGACAAGGCTTGTTGGGCCATGTATGCTGGTGGGAACCTTTGGATATGTGATAGGCACATGGCTTGGAATTATCATTGGTTCAATTCTGGGGGCCTGATATGGGGATGGATATGGAGAATATGGAGAATAATATGAATTATTCTAATGGTTTGGATTCATCAAGTCATTTAGATGTTTTAGATTCATCGGGATTTGTATCGATTACTGACGTGGTTCCTGATGTGATACTGGAGATACGCTATTTTTCAACTTTCAATTTTATAGGAGACCGGGTAGACGGGTATGATGAGCCCATAGCTCTTCTAACAAGTCAGGCCGCATCTGCCCTTAAACTTGCCAGTGATGAGTTCATAAAACTCGGGTACCGGCTAAAGATCTATGACGCCTACAGACCCCAGATGGCTGTTGACCACTTCGTCAGATGGGCCAAAGACCTTGAGGACCAGCGCATGAAGCAGGTCTTCTATCCTGGCGTCCCCAAGGATAAGCTCTTTGAACTAGGTTTCATTGCAGAGCACTCCGGCCACAGCAGAGGAAGCACCGTGGACCTTACTCTCTTTGACATGTCCCGTGGCTGCGACGTGGATATGGGCGGCTACTTTGATTTCTTCGGCGATATCAGTCATTACGAGCATCCGGATCTATCAGCTTCCCAGCGCCAAAACCGCGCCCTGCTCCGTGACATCATGGTAAATGCAGGCTTCGCTCCCTACGAGTACGAGTGGCGGCACTTCACCCTGGCCCATGAGCCCTATCCGGGTACTTATTTCGGCTTTCCAGTAAGAAAATCAGGCAGGTGAAACCTGCCTGATTTTTTGTATGCCTGCCTGCTCGGTAATATCCTGCCTGGTAGATATAATTGCGTTAATTTAATACCATTGACCACTTTACCAGCCACTGGTATTACGTTTTTGCATATATATCATCTGTTATTTTATCAAATCTAATACCAAAGGCTCTTGTATCGTTTTCCGGTATGAATTTCTCATTGTGGGTTTAGACTATACAAGAAAAATATCCCTAGAAAATCTAATACCTTCTTGCACATATTCTCTAGGTGGTATTAGAAGTGCCCTAATTCGATTTTTCAAGGCAAGAAAAAGATAGGACCATCAATAAGAAAATCAATTACAGGTATTAGGCTTGCAAAACCTCTCCCAAGCACCACTTCTTGCTTGCCTCAAACCTTCATCATCCCCGCTTGATTACCCAAAAACATCCACCGGAAATTGCTGCTTTGTGGAATCCCTTTATATCAATTACTATTTGATCTACGCTCTTTATTATATGCCACAAGGCGTTTCCTCAGTATCAATACCAGGATGAAACTTCCAATGGTTCCTACTATTCCAAGACTAACTCCTTTTTTATGCCCAGGCGCCTTGGTTTCAGCGCTAGATTCATCTTCATCATGACTAGTATTATCTACATCGGAGTCAGTTTTATTTACTGTTGAATTGCACAATGCTTCGTAAAACTCTTTTGCATTTTTAAGGCGCATATCTACTCTTCTTTCCTGATTCTAGACTTGTTTTTTACTTGTTTTGTCAGTAAGTGCCCATCAGCTTAGCTTCTCAAAGGCCATCCTTGGGTTATCATCTTCATCCACATGAATCGTTCCGCAATGAGTAAACCCGTTCTTTTTGAGCATATTCTGCATTACTATGTTGTCTCCATGAGTATCTATCCTGATATGCCCACACTGATCAAACGCCCATTTTATGCAAAATGTCCCAATTCCCTTCTCTGAGCCATCTGAGGCAATCCTGTGGACGACGCCGTAGTTATCATCTCCGATCCACTGCCCATCCTCTATGGCAAGATAGTTGGGTTCAATATCTTTTCCCTGGTTAAAAAAGAAAGTCCCAATAACATCGCCAGCTTCATTTACGCATACATAGCTGCAGCCTTTGGCGATATCCTGCCTGATCAGCTGCTCTGGCGGCCAGTTTGTTGGTCCCCACTGGTTGGGATTGCCATGCTCTGCCATGAATTTCCTGGCGTGAGCGTATATTTCCATTACTCTATCGAGATCACTATTAGTAGTTTTTCTAATTTCCATATATCAATTTCCTCGTACTTTTCTCCATTTAACTTTATAAAACAAAAATGCCAACGCCACACACAAAACAGCAATGATTCCAAACCATAGAATTATTGTTCCCATAGGTTGTTCATGGATCTTCAAAAAGAAATACGGGCCATCAAGAACATTGACTGCATTCAAAACAAGGCAGATAACTCCATAAACAAGCGTTACTCCCGCAGGCCATGCGATAATCTTCATCGGTAGTTTTTCTACTTTTTCAAAGAAAAGAATGGAGATAGCTGACAGTAGTGGCCCAATAAAATGATTTATAGGCGCTACATTCTCAAGAAAATAATATTCAACTCCACCTTCTGGCGCCAGTACAAAGGCAGCGATCAAGAAAGTCACTGCTAGTCCCACTGCGCTTATGAAGTGCAAAACAGTGACAAATCCAGGAATGTCCTTGCCATTAAGCACATAAAACAGTACCATAGCTGATACCACCAACTGAAGTACATTGCTGTCAACTGTATACCACTCAAAAAGGCTTACCCCAAAGGCAAAACAGTCATGAACAAAAGCAATCAGTTCCAGAATGATGATCACGATATTTATAACTATTAAAAGTCTTCCCTTCATATAACCCCTCATTCGTTTCGAAATTCTCATATTAGCACAGTACCTCATTATTATATCGCAACTATAGGTAATCTTAAAAAACGCCGTTGACATCCCGAGCATTTCCCTTAAAATATTCATTAGCTAAATCCAAACGACGCCAGCTGCTACCGAGTAGCTGGAACAACGTCATTTCTCCATCGTTAGGTCATCGCAGATGGGGGAATGGCGATTTTTTCTTTCTGGAGGTTATATTTATGCAGTGGATTATCTTATTACTGGCAGGTCTGTTTGAGATCGGATGGGCTATCGCCATGAAATACTCTGATGGCTTCACAGTTCTTTTGCCCTCTGTGATAACCGCCGTTGGGTACATCGCCAGCGCTGTGTTCCTGTCCATGGCACTTAAGCAGCTGCCCTTGGGCACAGCCTACGCCATGTGGACTGGCATGGGTATTGTGGGAACTACGGTGCTTGGAGTATTTCTTTTTCAGGAAAAGCTCTCCGTGCCCCAGGTTATATGTGTTATTCTGATACTAGTCGGAATTATCGGTTTGAAATTACTTGCGAAGGAGTGAGATTTATGTTCAGAAAAATGAGAAGATTTGCGCAGCAGATTCCAGATGAAAAGTGCATCGAGATACTTAAAAATGAGCCAAGAGGGGTTCTCTCGGTCCTTGGCGATGACGGCTATCCCTACGGAATACCATTAGATCACTGGTACTGTGAGGAAGATGGCAAGCTCTACTTCCACGGTGCCAAGGAGGGCCACAAACTTGACGCCATCAAGACCTGCGATAAGGTCAGCTACTGCGTTTACGATGAGGGCTACCGCAAAGATGGCGAGTGGGCACTTAATATCAACAGTGTCGTTGTCTTTGGCCGCATGAAGCTTGTGGATGATCCAGACAAGGCAAGAGAAATCTGCACCCAGATTTGCAGGAAGTTCACAGATGATAAAGAATACCTTGAAAAAGAGCTAAAAAACGCCCTGCCACGAGTTCAGTGCCTGGAACTTACGCCTGAACACATGACGGGAAAACTTGTCAACGAAGCGTAAAAAATTTTAATGTGATCCTGCCATAGCTTCTTGAAGCTTAGGGATCAGCAGCTGATCCGCTGGAAGCCAGTCAACACTTTCAAGATCACCGTATTCAAGCCATTTAGCAGCTTCATGCTCAAGCAGCTGAAGTTCACCTTTTAATACACTTGCGAAGTAGCAGTTCATGTGAAGATGGAAAGAATCGTAATCATAATCGATGACATCTATCAGATCATGGACTGCTATTTCTGTTCCAAGCTCTTCCCTGATCTCCCTGACAAGAGCCTGCTCGGGGCTTTCCCCCTCTTCTATCTTTCCGCCTGGGAATTCCCAGCCGTCTTTATACTCTCCGTAGCCACGCTGTGTGGCGAATATCCTGGTCTTCTTTTCATAGTCGTCGCAGATGATTGCTGCTACTACATTTACTGTTTTCATGACGTGTACTTCCCGATTTAATTCTTGTGGAGGTTTTTCCCTCTCTAGGACATTGTATCAGCTTATACGGTCATTTTTCCATATATGGTGACTTATCCGTCAAATCTCACTGTTTTAGTCATGTTTCTTTTCCCTTATAGGCAGTACCATGATATTAGACGAATTACACTTAAGCGCAGTATTTGCAAGAAAATTCAAGCAAGTAAAGGAGATTACTAGATGGGTAACCTTAAAGCAAATATCGCCGAATATGTCGGCAACTATACCAGAAAACACGGCTATTCGCCAACAGTTGAAGAGCTCATTAGCTCTTTTGGCATCGTGACAGTCATGTTCATGATGTTCTACATACTTAGGCTTTATCGGATCGGAATGATCCGGAACTCACTGTTCTTTGGGGTTGGGGACTTGCAGCTGATACCTATGAAGAGCATCAACTAAATACCGGGAATGCAATAGGGCTTCACTCACGCTTGCGTGAGTGAAGCCCTCGATTTTGTGCATATTATCACCATGTCATCCAATCTTTTCCACGAAATCAGACATCATGTCGGAAATCTTGATGGTCTGTGGACAAACCTGCTCGCAGCTGTGACAGTGCAGGCACGCTGAAGGCCTCTTGTCATCAGGAATTGCGGCGATAGCCATTGGCGCGATAAAGCCCATACCGCCGTCCTGAGTTGTAAGAAGGTGCTCGTTGTAAAGAGAGATGAAATATGGAATATCTAGTCCCTGTGGGCAGTGGCTTACGCAGTAATGGCAGGCTGTGCAAGGAATGGACTTCTTGGCCATCATTCTGTCAACAACCTTCATCAAAGCTTCCATCTCTTTTTCATTAAGAGGTTTGTCCTCTTTGTAGGTCGCAAGGTTAGCTTCAAGCTGCTCCATATTGGACATTCCGGAAAGGACCATAGTCACGCCCTTTACGCTCTGAAGGAATCTGAAGGCCCATGCAGGGATCTCCTCATCAGGGCGAAGCGCCTTAAGTTCGCCAGCTGACTGATCATCAAGCTTTGCAAGCTTACCGCCGCGAAGCGGCTCCATTACCCATACAGGAATATTCCAATCGTTCAAAAGTTCAACCTTGGCCTTGGCATCCTGGAACTTCCAGTCCAGATAGTTGAGCTGGATCTGGCAGAATTCCATATCCTTGCCATAAGCATCAAGAAATCTCTTCAAAGTATCGTACTCACCGTGGCATGAGAAGCCAAGGTGCTTGATCCTGCCATTCTTTTTCTGCTCCATAAGGTAGTCGTAGATGCCATACTTAGGATCCAGATACTGCTCTATGTTCATCTCGCAGACATTGTGGAAAAGATAGAAATCAAAGTACTCCATTCCTGTCTTTTCAAGCTGCTTCTCGAAAATCTCTTTTACCTTTGGCATATTTGAAAGGTCATAGCCTGGGAACTTGGTTGCGATGTAGAACTTGTCCCTTGGATACTTGGCCAGCGCCTTACCCATCACGATCTCAGAATTGCCATCGTGATATCCAAACGCGGTATCGTAGTAGTTGATGCCCTCTGCCATTGCCTTATCAACCATAGCCATTGCCGCTGCTTCGTCGATATTGCCGTCATTTCCGCCAATAACAGGCAGTCTCATGGCGCCAAATCCAAGACCTGACAGCTTAATGTCCTGAAAATCTCTGTAAACCATAGTCAAATCCCCTTTCTTGCTTTGCGTTTTTGCCATAATTTATTTGCCATAATTAATATTAATTATATTTGATTATGGTGCGCATAGTCACACATCAATTTACACAATTTTTTGCCACCGTTTCTGTACATTCAGATGATAAAAGGCTTCACTCACGTTTACGTGAGTGAAGCCTCTTTTTTTAGCTCCAATGACTCTTAGCCTGCATGCGCTTCTTACGATGGCACTCCTGGCATACAGTGTATCTGTAGGACCACTTGAGCTTCTTTCCGC
>CAMVJI010000117.1 GCA_947167765.1 uncultured Butyrivibrio sp.
GTGTAGATAACGTCTGCTCCCTTGGTTCCCTCAATAGGATCCTCAGAGAAATCAATGATCGCACCTGTATCTTTTGCGATCTCTTTACATGTATTTACAAGGTCCTCAGCCGGGAAGTACTTCTTGTTGGAAACAGCAGTAAAATGCATTCCCAGCTTAGCACAAAGGACCATCAGGGAATTACCTGTGTTGTATCTTGCATCCCCCATGTAAACCAGGTGGATGCCTTTAAGCTTTCCAAAGTGCTCTCTGATCGTAAGAGCGTCAGCCAGCATCTGTGTTGGGTGGAACTCGTTGGTAAGTCCGTTCCAAACAGGTACCTTGCTGTATTTGGCAATTGTCTCAACGATCTCCTGCTCAAAGCCCCTGTACTCTATTCCATCGTACATACTGCCAAGAACCCTTGCAGTATCTGCGATACTCTCTTTTTTACCGATCTGTGAATCTGTTGGATTAAGGTAAGTTGAACCCATTCCAAGATCGTGTGCTGCAACCTCAAAGGAGCATCTGGTTCTGGTGCTGGTCTTCTCAAAAATAAGGGCAATATTTCTTCCCTTGAGCTCGTCGTGCAAAATACCCTGTTTTTTCTTGCTCTTAAGGTCAGCCGCAAGGTCAATAAGGTACTCAATTTCCTCAGTTGTGAAGTCCAGTAGTTTCAAAAAATCCCGTCCGTACAAATTCATCGTAGTGCTCCTCCTTCTTGAAATTACCTACAATCATATCATATTCGCGATATTCTGGAAATAACAAGCCCGCAGACCGGGAAACATTTCCCTGGCTGCGGGCGTGATTTTTAATATTACCAGAATACGTGGGCACCTATGATGATACCCTCTCTTCCGTTGGCGCGTCTGAAGTGAAGTGCGCTGCCTACGGTTGTCTCACCATTAAGTGCTGCCTGAGCTGCCTGGTAATTGGCATCAGCGATCTTGCCGCTGTTGTATACTCTTGCAACGGTTCCGTTAAGAGCAGGAGTGAACTGACCAGATGCATAGATAACACCGTAAATACTGTTAGGATAAGCACCGGACTTAACACGGTTCATAACAACCGCACCAACTGCAACTCTTCCCTCGTAAGGCTGGTTACCTGCCTCACACTGGATAAGTGCTGCAAGGAGCTTGACTTCATCAGCATCTGCGCTGACTGCTCCGCGGTTCTTGGTAAGAGATGCTTTCTTTTCAGCCTCCTCACGGATCTTGATGGCTGCAATGGTCTCGCCTGCATCGATCTTGAATGAAGTAGTAACGAACTCGGACTGTACATAGCCAGTCTCATCGTTGTAGTCAACGCTGATCCAGCCATTGCCCTCGTCCTCAATAAGATCTACGAAAGCATTCTCTGTAAGAACGCCAAGTACCTCTGCATCTGAAGAAGCCTCTGCCCTTACGTTAAGAGCGCTTGAGTTACTGGTAACAATCTGTTTACCAACATCCTGGGCAAGGTTCTCTGCCTCGTCGTCGAACAAAAGATACTCATCCTTGGCCCAGCCAATAAGATCACCGGACTGGATCTTGGTCCAACCGTCCTGTCTGTCTAATATCTTGCCGCCGCAATCCTTGTAGATAACGCCGACCTTGGTTGAATCTTCATTGGGTTCTTCCCTGACGTTCATCACTGTGCTGACATTGGCCATAAACAGTGTGGACTCTTCCTTCTCTTCTTCCTGAAGAGCGCCTGTCCTCTCTGCGTTTGCGTAGGCCTGAACCTCTGTTGCTGTGTAGTCAACACCAAGTGGTGACAATGGGCTGATGATATTTGAAATTCCTGTAGCAAGTTCTAAATAGCTTGAAGCTCTGTTTCTTGCCTCTACTGTCATCCCCTGGGATAAAAACATAACGGTGACAAGCGCAAATACTAATGCTCGCCTCAATATCCCAGCGGATAACTTAAGTGCATTGTCCATACCTTTGCTATCCTTCTGAATTGTATCAGTCATAAAATGTTACAATTTTGTTGCAACTTGTTAAGATTAAGATAATCCGTTGGTAATATTAGCAAAGATATGTTTTTTTGTCAAATTTTTACTAGTAAATTAGAGACTTTTACTCTTGTCAATGCACGCTGTTACTGCATCCATCACTATTCCGCGGAAACCACCCTCTTCAAGTGCTCTTACCGCCTCGATTGTAGTTCCTGCAGGAGAGCATACCATGTCCTTGAGTTCCCCTGGGTGCTTGCCAGTTTCAAGAACCATCTTGGCACTTCCAAGAACTGACTGGGCAGCGAACTCATAGGCCTGTTTCCTTGGCATGCCACCAGCAACTGCCGCATCTGCCATAGCCTCTATGAAAAGAAATACATATGCAGGTGATGATCCGCTGACACCTACAACTACGTCCATAAGGGACTCTGGAATGGTGTATGCCTTGCCAAAGCTCTCAAGCAGTTCCATTACAAAGTGGAAATCATCGTCATTTACAAGATCGTTCCTGCAGACTGCTGAGCAGCCCTCTCCTACAAGGGCGGGAGTATTTGGCATAACCCTGATTATCTTGGTCTGCTTTTCAAACTCTTTTTCGATCCAGCTGATGGTCTTACCTGCTGCGATGCTGACAATGACCTTGTCCTCAGTAACAGAGTCCATTATGTCTGCGATCACAACCTTGAGGTACTGGGGCTTAACAGCGAGAACGATTATGTCTGCCTCTGCGGCTACTGCTGCGTTGGAGCTCCTTGTCTGGATACCATATTTTCCTGCTACTTTCTGACAAGTAGCCTCTGTCCGAGCAGTTCCTATTATCTCGTTTGGTCCCATGAGGCCCTTCTGAAGAATGCCTCCGATCATGGCCTTTGCCATATTACCAAGTCCGATAAATCCCAGTGTCATTTTAAGTTACCCCCTTCTCTGTCTTGAAGCTTCAAATGTAAGAATTGCTGCTGAAGTGGCCGCGTTCATGGATTCCACTTCCCCCTTCATTGGGATGAGAACGTACTCAGATGCTGCATCTGCAGTCTCTTTTGTAAGTCCATTTCCCTCGTTTCCAATCAAAAAAGCTGTTGGCTTAGTATAGTCAAACTCATCATAGCTCTTTTTACCTTTAAGGTGAGCTGCATAGGTAGAAATCCCCTTAGTTCCGAGCTCTTTTACCATCTCGGAAATATTCTCTACATATATAAATGGCATTCTGAAAATGGATCCCATGGTAGAGCGGATCACCTTGGGGCTAAAGATATCTGCGCATCCCTTTGAGAGGATGATGCCTGTTACTCCGGCGCCTTCGCCGCTTCGTAGCATTGTTCCAAGGTTTCCTGGATCCTGGATGTTCTCAAGAATAAGAAGGAGCGGAGCATTTTCTTTTCCAAAAGCGCTCTGATTGTAGCCTTCAAGGACCTCCTCCAGTGTATAGGGATACTGCCTTATTACTGCAAGAACTCCCTGGGGTGTCTGAGTGTCAGCCATCTTGTTCATGACCTCCTCAGAAACTGTCTCTGCGCCGTATCTCCAAAGGATCTCCTTGTCCCCTTCGCTGGCAGTGTCCACGAACTTCTCAGTGACATATACCTCGCTTACCTGGAGAACCGGAGCCTCCCTTAACATTTTCATTCCTTCTATAATAAAGACGCCATCTTCACGACGTGCTTTTGCCTTCTGACCATAGGCCACAACGCGCTTTACGCGGTCATTGCTGGTACTGGTGATCATAATATTTCTCCTGTAACTTTTATGAGTACACTTATACTACCACATGTTAACGAAATATTACATAGTGCGTGCAAAGCATTTTCGACATATGCAAAAATGGTGACCACGAAAAGTGATCACCATTGATATACGTATTGAGCCATGTGCTGTACGGCCTCGGTGCCTGTGGCATCCTGGCGCATCAGATTGTACGAGCAATCTCGTACATATACTCGTTGATATTCTTTTTCATTGCAAGAGCCTCGTCGATGTCGTAATCAACGAACTGACCGTTGCGGTAACCAACTACTCTGTTGGTCTTGCCAGCTGCAAGGATATCTGCTGCATAGCATCCCATCATTGATGCATAAACACGGTCCTTACATGTTGGGCTACCACCACGCTGCATGTATCCAAGGATTGAAGCTCTAGTCTCAAGTCCTGTAGCAGCCTCAATTCTGCGGGCCATTGATGTTGAGTGGCCGATACCCTCTGCGTTAACGATGATGTGGTGTGTCTTGCCCTTCTTACGGTTATCGATGATGTTGTCGATGATGCGCTGCTCGTTGTAGTCGTACTTCTCAGGAAGGAGAATGTCGTCTGCACCGTTGGCGATTGAGCACCAAAGAGCAATATATCCAGCATGACGTCCCATAACCTCTACGATTGAAACTCGCTCGTGAGAAGATGATGTATCACGGATCTTGTCGATAGCATCCATAGCTGTGTTGATAGCTGTATCAAATCCGATTGTATAATCTGTGCAGGCAATATCAAGATCGATCGTTCCAGGAATTCCTACAGTGTTGATGCCCTGAGCTGAAAGCTTCTGAGCTCCGCGGTAAGATCCGTCACCACCAATAACTACCATTCCGTCGATTCCATATTTACGGCAAACCTCTGCGCCCTTAGCCTGTCCCTCAGGTGTTGTGAACTCCATGCAACGAGCTGTTCCAAGGATTGTACCACCTCTCTGGATGATATCTGAAACACTCCTGCGGTCCATATCAATGATCTCTTCGTTGAGAAGACCCTGATAGCCCTTCTTTATTCCCTTAACCTTAAGTCCATTAGCCAGTGACTTACGAACAACTGCACGGATTGCAGCATTCATTCCAGGTGCATCACCGCCACTTGTCAGTACGCCGATTGTCTTGATCTGCTTCGCCATATAAGTATCCTCGATTCTGTTCTAACCTAATTGCCGGGCCAGTCCCCTGCTGAACCGACTAAAATCGTTACAATATTAACGTTTACTAACTTATTATATTATCTCATGTTTCTTCAAACTGCAAGGATTTTATGACCCTTCATCAAATTGATATTACAGCCCCGTAATGATATCATTGAAAGGTAGTTTGGGGAGGATTTACAATGGCTTTTACGCATCTTCACGTCCATACAGAATATAGTCTCTTGGACGGTTCCAATAAGATAAAAGAATATGTTAAGCGCCTTAAGGACCTTGGCATGACAGCCGGGGCTATTACTGACCACGGTGTTATGTACGGCGTTATTGACTTTTACAAGGAATGCAAGGCAAATGGCATCAATCCTGTCATCGGCTGTGAAGTTTACGTAGCCCCAGGCTCCCGCTTTGAAAAAGAGACAAATAGCTCTGACGACAGATATTATCACCTGGTTCTCCTTGCGGAAAACAACGTGGGATACCAGAATCTTTCCCACATCGTCAGCCGCGGATTTACTGAAGGTTACTACTACAAGCCCCGTGTTGACATGGAGCTTTTGGAGCAGTACCACGAGGGTATCATAGCTCTTTCTGCATGTCTTGCAGGTGAGATTCCCAGGAATATCATTAAGGGCACTCCAGACAAGGCAAAAGAGGCAGCGATGCGCCTTGACAATATATTTGGCCATGGAAATTTCTTTTTGGAGCTTCAGGATCATGGCATTCCTCAGCAGCGTCAGGTCAACACTACTCTCCTTGCGCTGTCTGATCAGCTTGATATTCCACTGGTTGCCACCAACGACTGCCACTACACCTACGCTGATGACGCAGAGGCTCATGACCTTCTTCTTTGTATTCAGACCGGTAAAAAAGTCTCTGACGAAGACCGTATGCGCTACGAAGGCGGCCAGTACTACGTAAAAAGTGAAGAGGAGATGAGAGCTCTTTTCCCATATGCGCAGCAGGCTATTGATAATACCCAGAAGATTGCTGACAGGTGCAATGTGGAGATTGAGTTTGGCGTTACCAAGCTCCCACACTTCGAGGTTCCGGAAGGCTATGATTCCTGGACTTACCTTAATAAGCTGTGCCTTGACGGTCTTCATGAGCGCTATCCTGACGATGACGGAACGTTAAAGGACAAGCTGGACTACGAGCTTGGCGTTATCAAGCGCATGGGATATGTTGATTACTTCCTTATTGTATGGGACTACATCAATTACTGCCGTGAAAATGGCATCGCAGTTGGTCCGGGACGTGGCTCTGCTGCCGGAAGTATCGTGTCCTACTGCATGCACATCACCAACATCGATCCTATCAAATACGATCTTCTCTTTGAGAGATTCCTTAATCCTGAGCGTGTGTCCATGCCCGATATTGACGTGGACTTTGAGTACGAGCGCAGGCAGGATGTTATAGATTACGTTACAGAAAAATATGGCGCTGACAAGGTTGTGCAGATCATCACCTTTGGAACCCTTGCTGCTAAGGGTGTTATCAGGGACGTGGCACGAGTCATGGACCTGCCCTACAGCTACGGCGATCAGATTGCCAAGATGATCCCTAATGAGCTTAACATCACTCTGGAAAAAGCTCTTTCCATGAATCCTGAGCTTCGCGGGCAATATGAATCTGATCCAACTGTTCACAAGCTTATTGATATGTGCAAAAAGCTTGAGGGACTTCCCCGCCATACATCGATCCATGCGGCAGGCGTAGTTATCTGCTCTGCCCCAGCGGAGGACCTTGTTCCTTTGTCACGCTCTGCTGAAGGAAACACCACTACCCAGTTCACCATGACCACCATCGAGGAACTGGGGCTGCTTAAAATGGACTTTTTGGGCCTTAGGACCCTTACCGTTATCAAGGACGCCACTAATTTCGCCAACAGGTCTCTTGGTCTGTCACCTGGAGATAAGGGCTATATCAATATTGATGAGATCGATTACAACGACCCCAATGTGCTTGCTTCCATAGGAAGTGGCAGGTGCGACGGTATATTCCAGCTGGAATCTGGTGGAATGCAGGCTTTCATGAAGGAACTTAAGCCCCAGTCACTGGAAGACATCATCGCTGGAATTTCTCTTTACCGCCCAGGCCCAATGGACTTTATTCCCAAGTACATTGCGGGCAAAAATGACGCAGGCTCCATCACCTATCAGACTCCGCTCCTTCAGCCAATCCTTGAGCCAACTTACGGCTGTATCGTTTATCAGGAGCAGGTTATGCAGATCGTTCAGCAGCTTGGTGGCTACACTCTTGGACGAGCTGACCTTGTGCGCCGTGCCATGAGTAAGAAAAAAAAGCACGTCATGGAAGTTGAAAGGGAGAATTTCGTATATGGTAATGAGAAAGAGGGCGTTCCAGGCTGCGCATCCAAGGGAATTTCTCCAGAGATCGCTAACGCGATCTACGACTCCATGATGGACTTTGCCAAGTACGCTTTCAACAAATCCCA
>CAMVJI010000118.1 GCA_947167765.1 uncultured Butyrivibrio sp.
ATCATAGGCTGGAAGGAAGACTTCATGATAAGCTACACAAATGTTCCTTCCCAGGACCTGGCTCTTGACTATGCCATAAGGCATGTGAATGAAGCTTCTGGAGATGTGATAATCCTTGGTCACTCCAAGGGAGCCCATCTTGCTCTTTACGCCGCAGCTCATCTTGATATCAGGCAGCAGGCCAAGCTAAAGAGAGTGTATCTTAATGATGGTCCTGGTTTCTGCGATGAAGTCCTTGATAAGGCTCTTATCAACAATATCCTTGATAAGATCACCAAGATAACTCCTGAATATTCCATCATAGGCAGAATTTTTGAGCCGCCGGCAGGGGAGAGCATCATAGTAAGAAGTTCAGCCCATGCTCTTATCCAGCACAGCATGCAGACCTGGATGCTTGATCCTGAGGGGCTTATAACCTGTAAGGACCATGCTCCTGAGAGCCACCTTATTATAGATTTAATTGACCGTTTTGTGGAGGGCATGGATCTTGGCGCCAGGGAAAACTTCATTGACAGTCTCTTTAACTCCATGACTGACACCGGGGCCAACACCATAAGAGAGTTCGCCATGAAAGGGCCTGAAGCCTTTGAAGAGCTTCTTTTCAACATGGCAGGCAGCGATGCCCTTAACTTAAAAAACAAGGCAAAGAGCATAAAAAAAGAAGACGATGACAGCAAGGGAATCTTTGTAAGAGCCTGGGGACTTATCAACAGAAAAGAGTCCGTCAGGATTGGTCTTACGCTCCTTCTTAGCATATTAAGCTTTGCGTTTCCTGACTTTGCCATGGAATCCGTGGTGTTCGCAGTCCTTGTATTTACCTGCATCTACGAGGTTGTGCTCACCATAAGGCACTTAAAGAACTCAGAATGGGATTTCAAAAAAGAAAGACCACGAGTTATGCTCTGTATCGTGCTTTGGGTTCTGACCTCAGCAGTTCTGGTGAAGGAAGGAGCTCTTTTTGTGGTATCCAGCATGATCTTAGGAGTACTGCTTCTTTCTCTTGCTTATCAGAACATCATCAATTTCAGGATCTACAACACCAAGGTGTTCGAGCGCTTCAGATACTCATTTGAAGGGATCGTAACTTTCCTTTTGGGGGCGTATATCCTTATAATGCCTGACATTGAGAACAGCTGGTACATGCTATCCTGCGGAACCCTTCTTCTTATAGATTCCATTTTTGAGATATTAAAACTCCTTCGGGACAGGAAAAAGAAATAATTAAGTATTTATTAAATTCAGGACAGATGCTAACGAAATATTATATTATATAATCAGGTATTTATCGGAAGGAGCATCTGTCCTATGTCAGTTTTTACAGTTACGAAAAATGAAGCTGAGGCTTTTAAAGATTTTTTTCCTGAAGATATATTTATAAATATCGGAAAAGAGAATTACTATACACTTGGGGCTTTTGACGATGAGGACTTTGTCGCTGGAGTCCTGCAGTTTTTTGTTGGTTTTGATGAGAATAAGGGAACTTATTCAAAAGTATGTTATCTCTATGTCCAGGAGGACTTTGTTGACAGCTTTATAGCGGCTTGTCTTCTTGCTGAGTATGAGTCCATAGCTGCTGAAAGCGGCATTTCTTACGATCTTATGGAGACGATTGATGATTCCAGCGTGTATGTATTTGCATCGCCGGCAAAAGAGTTTTGGGCAAAAAAGACTCTCGATCACGTTTCCTCTAAAGATATCTATAGCATTTCTTTCATTGAAAATCTCGAATTTATCACAATAAAAAAACAGGTTGCCAAGGGAACTGTGCTTGAGCAAAAGCGCTTTTATGAGGACGAGATCAGTTCATTTTACAAGGCTAAGGATGGATGTGCTTTGCTCCTTGTAAAAAAAGGTAAGCTTGAAGACCTTGTTATGACTTATATTGACTGCGATAACCCCGATATAGATGAAAAACTGACAGGTCTTATTTCCTACAGCGCCAAAAGAGCCCTGGATCTGTATGGCGAGGATCAGTACATCCGCATTGAATGCGGCGACTATGACTCCCTTACAAGGTTTGGCAAAGCATTGCCGGATATTTTGCCGCAGTCTTTTATTGACCAGGACTGAATCATATTCGTATAAATCATAAATTGAACGATTTATTACAAACTGACAGAAAAATGTGATTGAGAGAGCGAAATATGGATACTCAGAAACTATATAGCTGGACCAGACAACAACAAAATATGGACATTGGCGTAATTGTTGATGAGATGGAAAAGAAACAGGCCCAGGACATGCTTGATAAGCAGCAGATGAATGCTCCTGAAATGGAGTTTTTGGATAAAACGCTGCAAAAAAGTGACGAGCCAGTAGCGCCTGTCATCATGGACAGAAGGGCAAATGTCCCTGCACATATGCCTCCTACCATAGACATATTCAGTCAAAAGCAGTCACTTGTCAGAATGGCAAATTATACCTTTTATTCAAAGGATGGTACTGCACATAAGGGGTCAAGGAATAAGCCCTCCAAGAAATATATGAAGCCGATCCTTGATAATTTAAAGCGCATTGATGAGCTTCTTAACATGCAGTATGACCCCAAGAATATTGACAAAGATAAGGACGAGATAGAGAAAATGTTTCGTAAGACTATCCTCGCCTGTGAAGACTATGTAGCAAACAGAAATCCCTGGACATCTGAGGGGAAGGCGAGACTTCAGATGGTCAAGGATTTTCAGGCTCAGCTTCAGCATGAGTCAATAATGTTTACCAATACGGTGCAGCAACTTGAGAAAAAGGCCCTGGAAGAAAATAACGCAGAAAATGAGATAGGCGAAAATGAGATAAAACAAAACTCAGAAAAGCATGGTTCAAAAGAGCAAAAACAGACCTGGCTTAGCATCCTTGCAAAAGTCAGAACTGAAGAGATCAAAGATGGAGAAAATGGCTATAAGGTTACAATTGGAGGAGCAGGAACATCCAAGATCTATATCGTGGAGAAAGATGGCAAAAAGCGCTATTTTAAAGAAAACGAAAAAATACCAAATGGCAATTACTACACGAACCTGGACCTTTCAGTTAATGAGCTTAATAAGGTTGGAGATGATACAAGTAAAAGAAGAGCTGACTACTTAACCGTAATAAAACAGGCTATAAAAAGCCATTATGCTACTGATGAGGATTTCAGAATTGATGTTGCCAAAAATAAACCTCAAGGTATGGGAGGACTTGTTGCATTCATCAGAGCGAAATTAGCAGGCGACAAAAAATTAACTGAGATTTTCAGAGTAATCGATATAGAGTTTACAAAGCATCAGAAATATGAAGAATCTGATATGTATTTTATTGATAATGAGCTGCGTGAAGCATTAAAACGTTCGACATGTTGTGGTATAGCAACAAAGCATGCACTTATCGATCCAAAATCTGAGATTTCCAAGAGAAATGTTGCAACCAGCAGAATGGCAGAGCTTTTGGGGATAGGTGATATGGTTGCAAAATCAGTAATGGCAGATGTCATTATCAATGGAAAAAAGATGAGTGGTATTGCCATGGAGGAGGCTAAGGGACAGAGTACAGGCCTTGCCCATGATAAAGCTGCAAAAAAACAGAAAAGAACCAACTATTCTCCAAATGCTTTCAGGCAGCTTCTCAATCTTCAGATTTTTGACATCATCTGTGGTCAGGTGGACAGAAATGGCGCCAACTACCTGGCTGAGGAAGAGGAGATTGAAAAAACAGATATCATTGAATTTACCAAAATAAAAGCAATAGACAATGATATGGCCTTTGGAAATCTAAAATATAATGATCTTCTGGATAGAGGCGATGACGGATTGAACCGCATGAGGAATATTGAGTCTATGGGCGAATTGCATGTACCTGCGATGGATAAGAAATTTGCCGACAGCATCCTTGCTCTGGACGCGGAAAAGATCAACTATGCACTATGTGATGTTCTGAGCATAGAGGAAAGAGAAGCTCTTATAGACAGAGTGAAAGGTGTGCAGAAAGCTATTAGAAGAAGACAGGATTATGAGAAAAAGCTAAGAAGAAAAGATCCAAAGGCTGTGTCTATGTTTGTTGAAGATGTTGAGGGACAGGAAAACTGGAAAAAAGCCTATGAGAGATTTGCTAAAAAAGTAGTAGACATGAAGGAACAGGATAAGAAGAATGTAGAGAATATCCAGGCACAGATAAGGGAAATAGAGGAGAACACTGGCTACAAAGATGATTTCAAGAGATCGAAGATAAAAAATCTGACCAAACACCTAAAGAATGCGCAAGAGCGCACATACAATTTCCTTAATCAAAAAACCTATTTTCTTAGTTACAATGTACTTGATAAGTGAGGGCTTTTATGGATACAAAAAAGCTTTACAACTGGACTGCCAAGCAGTCAGAAATGAATATCGGGATCCTTGACAGCAAGGAAGAAGAGCAGGAAGCCCAGAACTATCTAAATGCTCAGAACCAGAAGCAGATACTTGATAATGGGCAGGATATCTTTGCGAGCAATAAGATAAAGGACCCTGTTATTGACGAGCCACTTATCCAGGATAAAAGGCAGGACGTTGAGGCCAATATTCCTGCGCCTGTCAGTGTTTTTAGCATGAAGCACTCCCTTATAAGCGAAGGAAAGTACACCTTCCTTACAAAGGATGGAACCTTCAAGAAAGCAACAAGAACAACCCCATCAAGTAAGTACATGCAGCCAATCCTTGATAAGCTTAAAGACCTTGACACCCTTCTTGAAGGGAAGTTTGATTCAAAGGATCAAAATGCTATCCATAAGTGTTTTCGTGACACTATTTTGGCCTGCGAAAACTACATAGCAAACAGAAATCCCTGGACAGCCGAAGGAAAAGCAAGGCTTGCGATGGTAAAGGACTTTCAAAAACAGATACAGACTGAGTCTATTCAATTTGCAGATAGAGTGGAGGAACTGGTCAAGGGTGACCCAAAGCTCCTGGAGGGCAAAACCTGGCTAAGTATACTTTCGGAAGTCAGAACGGAAGTTATTGAAAATAACAAGGACGGTGCTGAGGTTGAAATAGGTGGTGCCGGAACTTCAAAGGTGTATATCATAACAAAGAATGATACTACCCGCTACTTCAAAGAAAACGAGAAGGTACCTAAACGCAGTGTCTTTCAGCTGTTGGGTGACAGAACCAAGACTTTTAAGAAAAAAGAAGATGATACCAGCAAGCGCAGGGCAAGATATCTGGAGATCACCAACAAGACATTAAAAAAGCTATATGGAGACGAAAGATCTGTCCTTATGGCCCTTTACAACGATATAAAAGAAGATTGGGAGCTTGCGTCGTTGCTTAGAAACTGGGCTAAGCTGGATCGCAAATTTGGCGAAATGATGGACGAGATCGAAGACAATATGTCCGGTTTGGAATTCTCGAAAATGACAAAAGAGGAACGGGAACAAAAAGATGACCAGCAATTTCTTCTGGATACCCTCAATGAGATGAAAAAAAAGTCCAATCTTTCCATGATGGCTACAGATGGAGCAAAGATCGAGAATAGCGCGGAGATCTCTAAACGAAACGTGGCTACCAGCAGGATGGCCAAGCTTTTGGGACTTGAGAAGCTGGTCGCCAAGTCAGATCTTGTAAACCTGGTAGTTGATGGCAAGAGTATGCAGGGCATTGCAATGGAGGAGGTCAAGGGAAAGAATGCCACTGATATACAGGCAACAGCAACAGCAAACAAGAAAGAATCCCGCTATTCAAACAGTGCATTCAGACAAACCCTTAATCTTCAGGTGTTTGACATCATATGCGGCCAGATAGACAGAAATAGGAGCAATTACTTGTGCGAGACTCAAACGGAGAAAAGAGTGACGTTTATCACAAAAATCAAAGCTATAGACAACGATCTTTCTTTTGGAAATCTGACCTATAATGACATATTAAAAACAGGCAAAAATGGAGAACAGTGCCTTAGGAATATTGAGTACAAGAACAAGCTGGCAGTTCCATACATGGACGAAGATCTGGCTAACAGGATCCTTGGCCTAAAGCTCGAAGAGCTAAACTACACTATGTGCGATATTCTAAGTAAAAAGGAGAGAAACGCACTTATAGACAGAATAAAGGGAGTACAGAAGCTTATCCGCAAAACGAAAGATCAGGAAAATAAGCTAAGGGCCAAAGGGCGATCAGTTGACTCTGTATTCATCGGCAAGGATGACTGGCCAAAGGCATATGCGAAATATCAGAGTAAGGTCAGAGACGATCTACTGAATGCTCGAGATCCAGAAAAAGTCAAGGATTTAATTGAGAAGACTTCATATCTTGACACCGATCTCATATACCAAAAAAATTTTTAGGAGGCCTGAATGAACATTATAGAACTTACAGAAGATAATGTTGAAGAGTACATGGAGTATCTGTCTGAAGATGTTGCGGAGAACATTGGCAGAACCTTTTATAGCGGTCTTGTGGCTACTGATGACCTTGAAAGTCCGGTAGGAGGGATCATCTGGAGATATAAGAATATGCTTAATGACTCTGACAAGGAGAGCCATATAGAATGGCTGCAGGCAGAGGATCAGGAGTCCTTCGATGGACTTTTTGATAAGTATGATCGGGAAGTAAAACAGGAAGGCATAGTTCGATCATTCTTTTGCCTTCCTGCAAAGACCAGCCAGGATCTTAAGAAAATGCTAAAGGAAAGAGGCTTTACTGTAAACCTCATGGAGGGGGACAGTATTACCGCCAAGCTCTCTGAGATAGCAGATATCAGTGCCTTCTCCAAGATAAGCATTTCAGACGCTATAATGCCACTAAGGAGTGCAACCCAGAGAGGCTTTTCAGCTGCTGTAAGCAGAACCCTGGTGCAGGGGCACTATGGGACCTGTGAGGACCTTGCATACCTTCCAAGGCTCTACTTTGAAAATGATGTATCCTGCTACGCTGAGATCGACGGTCAGATAGTAGGAATGTTACTCCTTCACAGGACACCATCGGAGCAGCTGGAGGTAGTGCTCATGCACGTGACCGGAAAAGAATCTGTGAAGCTCCTTCCACAGATGATCAAGCAGGCAGTTGAAAGCGCTTACGAATCCTATGAACCTGATACCAGGATAATCATTAACCGTCACGACTATGCTTCACTGGCTCTGGGAGAGAGATTGTTTCCTCGAGGCTTTGGAATACCGGTTTACGAAGGCAAAAGGGCAGAAAGCTGAAATGCTTATGCGCATAAAATAAAGAGGTTCTGGAAAC
>CAMVJI010000119.1 GCA_947167765.1 uncultured Butyrivibrio sp.
GCCCACGACTACAAGGACCACTATGTAAAACAGCAGTACCTGCCCTACGAGCTCAACGGCAAGGAGTTCTACAACCCCACAGGCAATGGCTATGAGCTCAAGATAAAAGAGCACATGAAGCGCCTTAAAGAGCGGGCAGATTCAGAAGATAACACGTAACAAGAGGTTTTGATGACAGTAACACGTAGACGAAGAACAGGGCGCAAGGCCCGTCAAAATAGAAGAGCAGTTATCGTTGCAATAATCGCATGCGCCAGTTGCCTTGTCCTTGTCGCAAGCCTTTGTATATGGCTCATGGTGTCAGGTGGACAGACTACCACCACCTTAACTGAGGAACAGATCGCTGAGCAGACCAAGGAGCAGGAGGCACTTTTCGAGGCTTCACTTGAGGCTGAGGAGGAAAAGAACTCCGAATACATAAACTCTAAAACCATCGATCAGATTGTTGGCGCCGGAAAAGAGGTATCAAAGGCCCTTTCACTAAGGCCCAAGACCGTTGAGATGACTGATGAGAACAGGGATGAGTTTGTGAACATCCTTAGCTGCAACATTGTTTCTTCCGGTAAGGTGGAGATCACTGCAACATCAGAGGGTATTCCCAAGAGCGATGACAAGTACTACTACCTTTTTGAACAGGCAACCTATGAGGAGTCCATTGATGAGACAAAAGAGCCTGTTGCCAAGGTTTACAAAAACGATGAGGCGCTCTTTTCGCTGAATTTGAACAAAGGTGCCGCAGATACAAGGCTCTTTTCCAAGTTCCAGGTGGCTGTGAAATTAGATGATAAGTACGTTCCTATAAGCCACGCCAAATACATCACCAACCCCGGTGCATGTGCAGGTTACAGCTACGGAGGTATGCAGCACAAGTCCATAAAAGGACTTCTTCCTGACCCTCTAAGGATCAGTGAGCTTCAGGATCTTGGCTGTGAATATGCTACCTACAATATTCCCCTTAGCCTTATCCTTACCACCTCAGGTGGAATATCCTATAGCTACGGCGGAGTGACCTATCACTTTAATGAGCGCATTATAAATGACTACGACACTCTTTTTAAGAGGCTTAACAGCATGGGCATTGACGTTGCTGCCATTATTCTCAACAATGCCAGCACCTCAGCGTTTCCAGAGATAACCCATCCAAGCGCAAGAAGCGGATCGACCGCTCCCTACTACATGTTCAATGCAACAGATGAGCGCGGAGTTAAGGCCCTTGCTGCAATAGGAAGTTTCCTGGCAGGCAGATACTCAGGCTCCGGTCATGGCAACGTCAGCATGTGGATCGTTGCCAACGAAGTAAACGCAAGGCGTGAGTACAACTATATGGCCTACACTGATGTAAACACCTACACAGTGGCATTTACCAGAGCTTTCAGGGTGTTCTACAACGCCATCATGAGCCAGAACTCAGCGGCTAAGGTCTATACCTCAATTGACCAGCGTTGGACTTATAATACGGAAAAGACAGGGGACTACGATGCAAAGGACTTCCTTGATATCTTCGCAACCTCTCTGTCAGATTACGGAAACATAGACTGGGGACTTGCAGCTCACCCATACTCCTTCCCAAATGGAAACACCGCATTTTGGAAGTCTTCCAAGTATGTAAACCATTCAGAAACAACCCCATGTATCACCATGGACAACTTGGAGGTTCTGACCAATTATATGAAGAAAGAGTCAATGCTTGATACTTCAGGCAACGTCCGATCCATAATCCTTAGTGAGATCGGATACTCATCAACATCCGGTCAGGCGCTTCAGGCTGCGGCTTTCGCTTATGCCTACGTCAAGATGGAGCAAAACGGCTATATCGATGCACTGATGCTTTCAAGGCAGACGGATGCTTCAGATGAGATAGCAGCCCTTGGCCTTGCCCTTGGACTTGAGACCACAGGCGGCGGGAAAAAGCAGATCTACAACGTATTTAAATATATCGACACAGATAAACGCAGCGAAGTAATCTCTTTTGCATATGATATAGTAGGAAAAACCTTTTAAACCATAGGAGGAGTGGTATGACAAACGCAGAAAAAGCACTTAAACTTCACGAAGAATGGCAGGGCAAGCTGGAGATAAGATCCAAGGCCCAGGTAAGATCAAAAGAAGACCTGGCGCTTGCTTACACACCAGGTGTGGCTGAGCCCTGTAAGCTGATTGCTGAGGATAAAGACCTTGCTTACAAGTACACCATCAAATCCAACACTATAGCTGTTGTTTCAGATGGCAGCGCAGTTCTTGGTCTTGGAAATATTGGTCCCCATGCAGCAATGCCTGTAATGGAAGGAAAAGCAGTTCTTTTCAAGGAGTTTGGCGGAGTCAATGCCATTCCTATCTGCCTGGATACCCAGGACACAGAGGAGATCATTAAGGCGGTAAAGTACCTTGCTCCAGGCTTTGGCGGCATTAACCTTGAGGATATTTCAGCTCCAAGATGTTTTGAGATCGAGGAGAGGTTAAAAGAGATGCTGGATATCCCGGTATTTCATGACGACCAGCACGGCACAGCCATAGTAGTTCTCGCCGGCATCATCAACGGTCTTAAGGTTGTTGGGAAAGAGAAAGAGGCCTGCAAAGTTGTGGTAAACGGTGCAGGAAGCGCTGGTATCGCCATTACAAGACTACTTCTTACCTACGGCTTTAAAAATGTAACTCTCTGCGACAAAGTCGGCATTCTTAATAAGAAGACAGAAGGCCTTAACTGGATGCAGGAAAAGATGATGGAAGTGACAAACCCTGATCAGCTGTCAGGATCTCTGTCAGATGCACTTAAGGGCGCAGACATCTTTGTTGGCGTTTCAGCTCCTGGCATTGTTACAAAAGAGATGGCTTCCCAGATGAACAAAGACGCTATCATGTTTGCAATGGCAAATCCTGTGCCTGAGATCATGCCAGACCTTGCCAAGGAAGCAGGCGTAAGAGTTATCGGAACCGGCAGAAGCGATTTCCCAAACCAGGTCAACAACGTACTTGTTTTCCCTGGAATCTTCAGAGGAGCTCTGGAAGTAAGGGCAAAACAGATAACAGAGGAGATGAAGCTGGCAGCAGCAGTTGCCCTTGCAGGTCTTGTGCCTGATGAGGAACTTAGTGATGTAAACATCCTGCCTGCAGCTTTTGATCCAAGGGTAGCAGATGTGATAAGCAGTGCTGTCAAGGCACATGTCAAGGAATAATGGAGCGTAAGTTTTGAGTTCGCAGTATCTTACT
Source organism: uncultured Butyrivibrio sp. (assembly GCA_947167765.1). Lineage (GTDB taxonomy): Bacteria > Bacillota > Clostridia > Lachnospirales > Lachnospiraceae > Butyrivibrio. The sequence continues at coordinate 3,208 of CAMVJI010000119.1, forward strand.
TTATACAAAATGCTGGTCTTATATATGCTTAAACGCTGCGATGTACCTCTTTCCAAGTCTCAGATCTATGATTTTATCCTGGAAAAAGAGTACACCAACTACATGACTTTGCAGGAGGCATTTAGTGAACTTGCTTCCTCAAACCTGATAAACGAAAAGACCATGGCAAACAGGACCTATCTGGAGATAACAGATGAAGGTTCACAGACACTTGAATTTTTCGGAAACAGGATCAATCCGTCCATAAGGCAGGAGATCGACGACTACCTTAAGGATAACAGCATGAAGCTTAGAAATGAGTCAGCGATCCTTGGAGACTACCAAAAAACAGCTGAGAATGAGTATACAGTTGTTCTTATGATAAAAGAAAATAACAAGAGCCTTCTGGATATTAAGCTCTCGGTACCTACAGAAGAGATGGCTCAGGCTATGATAGACAATTTCCAGAAGCAGAGCCAGGATATTTATCAGTATCTATTTAGCCGATTGATGGAAAATTAACGGGATTTGACATATTATTACGGCTAATGTAAAATCTTCAAACGATGAAAAAAAGTCAGATTAATAAGAGAAACTTAATATTGCTTTCAGTTTTTGCAGCAGTCTTTTCGTTTGTTGTATTTTCTGCAGCAGGAAGAGACAGAGAAGTTTATAAGAGCATGGATGCTGGTACACTTTCCAGCATAGAGCTTGTAGACTCCATGGCAGATACCATTGACAGCGCAGCTACTGCAGCAGTTTCTGCACTTGATGGTGAAACTCCTGAGACTGTTACTGTATCCAACGAGGAGACCACAACACTCCTTGAAAAGACTCTTTTTACTGTTACCCAGTATGAGACTCCGGTTACAATGTACACCAGCGATACAGTCAATGTCAGAAATGGAGCAGGCAAGGACTACGACAAGGTTGGTAAGCTTAAATGGGGCACAGAAACCACTGTATATGGCGAAACAGACAACGGCTGGTATGAAGTTGTTTATGATGACGCTACAGCCTTTATCATGGGCGATTACATGGTGACAGAGCTTCCTAGCATTCCCTATCTGTTTGTGGGTGATTCAAGAACTGTTCAGATGAAGATGGCTGTTGGAACCACGGACAAGGCATACATTGCCCAGATTGGTGAGGGCTACAGCTATTTCAAGAACACGGTTCTTTCAGAGATCCCTTCTTATGCAGGAAGCGGAACTTCCATGATCATCAACTTTGGTGTCAACGATCTTGGAAATGCCAGCAAATATATAAAGCTTGTGAACAACAATATTGATGACTGGATAAATGCAGGTATAACAGTTTATTACGCATCAGTTACTCCTGTGGGAGAGGGCGCTTCAGTCACCAATGCTCAGATTGAGAGTTTTAACGCCCGTCTTCAGTCAGAACTTGACCCAAGGGTCAACTGGATTGACGGCTATTCATATCTGACACAGACAGGATTTAGCACACCAGATGGTTTGCATTATTCAGCAGATACATACAGAAGCCTGTATTCTTACTACATTTCAGTAATCAATCAGGTGTGATTTAATTGATAATACATACCCTGCGGCTATATACGAAGGAAAATGATTTGACATAGGAAACTTGCGTTGTTATAATATCTTTCGTGACTGCCGTGGGCAGTTCAAGCTGTTGTAGCACAGTCGGTAGTGCGTCGCATTGGTAGTGCGGAGGTCACGGGTTCGATTCCCGTCAGCAGCTCTGTTACTTCGTAATAGCGCTAAGGTCGCGTTGGATCAAAAGAAGCCTCAAAGGCAGAGACTATCTGGCTTTGAGGTTATTTTTATGTAAGCCTTTGTTATTTGACTAACATGCTCTTAACCAATATAATATTTCCATGTGCACATTGCATAATCTTGCGGTAGAACCGCGCGAAAGTGAGAGAAGGGTATGAGAGTAGTTATTCAGGACAACTATGAAAAAATGTGCCTCTGGGCTGCTAATTACATCAAGATGCGCATCACAGAGCATAACAATGGGGCAGACAAGGATCGTCCATTTGTTTTAGGACTTCCTACAGGATCAAGTCCAATCGGGGTTTACAAAGAGCTGGTGAGAATGAATAAGGCCGGCGAGATTTCTTTTGCCAATGTTGTTACATTCAACATGGATGAGTACCTTGGACTTCCAAGGGAACACGACCAGTCTTACTGGTACTTTATGCATGACAATTTCTTCGACCATCTGGTTGATATGAAGCCTGAAAATATCAATATATTAAATGGCATGACAGATGATCCTGTTGCGGAGTGTGCACGCTATGAAGAGAAGATCAAATCCTATGGGGGGATAGATCTTTTCATGGGCGGTATTGGCGTTGACGGACACATCGCATTTAATGAGCCATTCACAAGCCTTGCATCAAGAACAGGGGTAAGAGATCTTACAACTGATACAAGGATCGTGAACTCAAGATTTTTCGACAATGACCCGGAGAAGGTTCCAGCACAGGCTCTTTCAGTAGGCGTTGGAACTGTAACTGATTCAAAAGAGGTCCTTATCCTCATAAATGGCCACAACAAGGCCAGGGCACTGGCTGCAACAGTTGAAGGTGCAGTTTCTTCAAAGTGGACCTGCAGCGCACTTCAGATGCACAATGGCGCCATCATCGCCTGCGATGAGCCTGCTTGCGGCGAGCTTACAGTAGATACTTACAAGTACTTCCTTGACATAGAAAAGAAAGAGAGGCTTTAATATGTACACTATTTCAGATCTTTACGACCTGGAGCACACTCTTGCAGCTGATTACTTAAAGGGCTTTACTTATCCATGGGAAGCTCTTAAGGGCATCAAGGATATGATCCTTGAGATTGGCGCTGGCCTTGGCGATGATTACACTGAGGTAAAAGAGCATGTTTGGGTCCACAAGACCGCTACTGTTTTTGAGAGTGCTTACCTTGGAGCTCCATGTATCATCGGACCAAATACCGAGGTACGTCACGGGGCATTTATCCGTGGCAGCGCACTGGTTGGTGCTGACTGCGTAGTAGGTAACAGCGTAGAGCTCAAGAATGTTATTTTGTTTGACCATGTTCAGACACCTCACTACAACTATGTTGGAGATTCTATTCTTGGATATTATTCCCACATGGGAGCTGGCTCTATCACATCTAATGTTAAGAGTGATAAAAAGCTTGTAGTAGTCCACAACGGTACTGAGCACATCGAGACTGGTGTCAAGAAGTTTGGCGCTATGCTCGGCGACTATGTAGAGGTTGGCTGCAATGCAGTATGTAACCCTGGTACAGTTATTGGACGCCATTCCAATGTTTATCCAACTTCCTGCGTAAGAGGAGTAGTTCCTGAAAACTCCATCTACAAGAACAGCGGAGAAGTTATCCATAAAGAGGAGAGATAAAATGGGCAAGTATTTTGGAACAGACGGCTTCAGAGGAGAAGCTAACAAGAACCTTACTTTCGAGCATGCAGTTCAGATCGGAAGATACCTTGGATGGTACTATGGTGCCAACCACGGCAAGAAGGCCAAGATTGTTATCGGTAAGGACACAAGACGTTCAAGCTACATGTTTGAGTACGCTCTTTGCACAGGTCTTATGGCCAGCGGCGCAGATGCTTACATCATGCACGTTACAACAACTCCTTCTGTAGCTTATATCACAAGAGTTGACGATTTTGACTGCGGAATCATGATATCTGCATCTCACAATCCATACTACGACAACGGTATCAAGCTCTTTAACGGCAACGGTGAGAAGATGGACGAGGAGACAATCCTTCGCGTTGAGGATTACATCGACGGAAAGATCGAGATCCCTGTTGCAGGCAGAGAAGATATTGGAAGAACAGTAGACTACGTTGCTGGTAGAAACCGCTACGTTGGATACCTTATTTCAAACTCCAAGTACAGCTTTAAGGACAAGAAGGTTGGTCTTGACTGTGCTAACGGAGCTTCATGGCAGATCGCGAAGGGAGTGTTTGACGCTCTTGGAGCTAAGACCTATGTCAT
>CAMVJI010000120.1 GCA_947167765.1 uncultured Butyrivibrio sp.
CGTGCTTCAGAAGTTCTTTATACAGATGATGTATATGAGAATTATGTAGATGATTTCCAAAACAGGGATACTGTAGTCAAGGCTCTTTGTCTCAACATCGCCCACGACTGCAATCTTAGATGCAAGTACTGTTTTGCAGATGAGGGTGAGTACCATGGCAGACGAGCTCTCATGACTGAAGAAGTTGGTAAGAAGGCGCTTGATTTCCTTGTGGCCAATTCAGGAAACAGAAGAAATCTTGAAGTTGATTTCTTTGGCGGCGAGCCCCTTATGAACTGGGAAGTAGTCAAGAAGATCGTTGAGTACGGTCGCAGCATAGAAAAAGAAAAAAACAAGAACTTCAGATTTACCATCACCACCAACGGAACTCTTCTTAATGATGAGATCCTTGAATATGTAAATAAGGAGATGGGCAACATCGTCCTTTCAATAGACGGCCGCAAAGAGGTACATGACTTCATGAGGCCAAGAAAGGGCGGACAGGGCAGCTACGACGACATCGTTCCTAAATTCCAGAAGGTAGCAGAGTCCCGTCATCAGCTTCGCTACTTCGTAAGAGGAACCTTTACTCACAACAATCTGGATTTTTCTGAGGATGTTAAGCATCTTGTGGAGCTTGGCTTTAAGCAGATCTCAGTTGAGCCAGTTGTAGCAAAACCTGAGGATTGGTACTCACTTAAGGACGAGGATATTCCCAAGCTCTGTGAGGAGTACGACAAGCTTGCCCAGTATTATATAAAGAAACATAAAGAGGGAAAAGGCTTTAACTTCTTCCACTTTAATATAGACCTTGAAGGTGGTCCATGTGTAGCCAAGAGACTTTCTGGCTGTGGTTCAGGATGTGAGTACCTTGGAGTTACTCCATGGGGAGACCTCTACCCATGTCACCAGTTTGTAGGCAATGAAGATTTCATCATGGGCAATGTCTTTGATGGCATCACAAGACCTGACATCAGAGAGATGTTTAAAAAGAGCAACGTCTACTCAAGGCCTGAATGTGAGAAATGTTTTGCCAGATATTACTGCAGCGGCGGTTGTGCTGCCAACGCATATAACTTCAATGGCGACATCAATACGACATATAAGCACGGATGTGAGCTTCAGAAGAAGCGCATCGAGTGTGCGATTATGATAAAAGCGGCATTAGCCGAAGAAGAAGGTTAAACGGAGGATTTAAGGATTATGAAACGGTTAAAGTATGTTTTGGCACTGATTCTGTGTCTTGGACTTCTTGGGGGACTTGGATACACAGCTGTCAACGGACTTGGCAGTGACAAGTCAGGATCACTTTCAAGTATCGATCTTGGACTTGATCTTGCAGGTGGTGTCAGCATCACATACGAGGTAGTAGGTGATGAGAATCCCAGCAAAGAGGATATGTCTGACACAATCTTCAAGCTCCAGCAGCGTGTACAGCAGTACAGCACAGAGGCACTTGTTTATCAGGAAGGTTCAAACAGGATCAACATCGAGATCCCTGGTGTATCAGATGCCAACAAGATCTTGGAGGATCTTGGTCAGCCTGGTAATCTGTACTTTATAGCTCAGACAGATGCTTCTGGTGCAGATAACTACACATATCACTCTGGAATCAAAGAGGATGGCTCTCTTGAGACAGATGATGACGGTAACTTCATATATGGATGGCAGCTCAACAAGACAATTGAAGAGCTCCAGGCAGAAGGATCTATCGTTCTTGGCGGTAACGATGTAGAAGTAGCGCAGGCTGTATATCAGCAGGATTCATACGGCGCACAGGAGCCGGTTGTTTCTCTTGAGTTTACAGAAGATGGAGCAAAGGCTTTTGCAGATGCAACAACCAAGGCTTATGCAGCAGGTGAGAGCATCGGTATCTACTATGATGGAAAGTTCATCAGCGTACCTAATGTTCAGGCTGCTATCACAGATGGTAAGGCAGTTATCACAGGTATGGAGTCCTTTGAGGCAGCAGACAACCTTGCTTCCATGATCCGTATCGGTGGACTTAAGCTTCAGCTCAATGAACTTCGTTCAAACGTTGTAGGCGCTCAGCTTGGTTCAGACGCCATCAGAACCAGCCTTATAGCTGCAGCAGTTGGATTTGCACTTATTGCGATCTTCATGATCGTATTCTTCAGAATACTTGGTCTTTCAGCAACACTTGCCCTTGCATTCTACTCAGGACTTATTGTGTTCCTTCTCTCAGCATTTGACATGACACTTACACTTCCTGGTATTGCAGGTATCATCCTTTCAATTGGTATGGCGGTTGATGCTAACGTTCTTGTTTTCTCCAGGATCAAGGAGGAGATAAGATCTGGCAAGGCTGTTGATGAAGCAAGAAAGAACGGTTACAACAAAGCTCTTTCATCAATCCTTGATGGTAATATAACAACTCTTATCGTAGCAGCAGTTCTGTGGTTCCTTGGAACTGGTAGTATCAAGGGATTTGCAGAGACACTTATCCTTGGTATCATCCTTTCAATGTTCACAGCCCTGGTTGTTACAAGAACCATCACATCTATCCTTTACGGTATAGGACTTCAGAGCCCTGTTCTTTATGGCAAGGCTAAGGATGCTCCAAAGATCAATTTTGTTGGTAAGAGAAAGATCTTCTACGGCATTTCATGCGCTATTATCATAGCCGGTTTTGTGGTTATGGGTGTTAACGCTGGCGCAGGTAAGGGAGCATTCAACTACAGTCTTGATTTCGTAGGTGGTACATCTACAACAGTTACATTTGACAGAGCATATGAGCTTTCAGAGCTTGAGCAGACTGTAGCAAACGATATCAAGTCTGCAGCAGGAATAAACGAGATCCTTATCCAGACAGTATCTGGAACCAACCAGGTTATCTTCAAGACAACAACACTTTCTGTAGATCAGAGAGAGGCTGTTGAAGATATTCTTGAAGCTAACTACGGCGTAGCTTCAGACAATATCGCTGCTGAGACCATCAGTGGTGTTATCAGTTCAGAGATGAGATCAAGCGCTATTGAGGCCCTTGTTATTGCACTTATTCTTATGCTTATCTACATCTGGATCAGATTCAAGGACATCAAGTTCGGTGCTGCAGCTATCATCGCTCTTGCACATGATGCACTTATCGTGATTGCATCTTACGCATTTACAAGACTTGCTGTTGGTAATACATTCATTGCAGTAGTACTTACAATCATTGGTTATTCCATCAACGATACAATCGTAACCTTTGACCGTATCCGTGAAAATCAGCATCTTGCAACTGGCAAGAAGGAAATGGCTGAGCTTGTTAATACATCAGTATCACAGACTGTTACACGAAGCCTTTTCACATCGCTTACAACCTTCTTTACAGTACTTGCTCTTTATGTATTTGGTGTTGCTGATATCAAGGCATTTGCACTTCCTCTCATGGTTGGTGTAATAAGCGGAACATATTCATCAATCTTTATTGCATCACCTTTGTGGTATGACCTTAAGACTGGATTTAAGACATTCTTTGGTAAGAAGACTGCTGAATAATTTAACCAGAGTATTTTTAAGGTGCAGGTTTAACAGCCTGCACCTTTTCCAATATAATGAGCTTTTTTTATTATTTTATTTAGAGGTGTGATATGTCAAAATGGATGGTGAGCATGAAGAAGTCAGACTTTGCTGCGACTGCAAAAAAGTTTTGTATCAGGGATATTACTGCAAGACTTCTTACAAACAGAGGGATTACCTCAGATGAAGATATTGAGATGTATCTTCATGGTGATAAATCTCTTTTACATGACCCTTATGAGCTGTCTGATATTAAAAAGGGTGCTGCCATCATAATAGATGAGATAAATAAGAATAGCACCATAAGAGTTATTGGTGACTATGACGTGGATGGTATCTGCTCAACCTATATTCTTGTAAGCGGCCTTAGGATGTTTGGAGCTGACGTTGACTATGTACTTCCAGACAGAGTTAAGGATGGGTACGGTCTTAGCGTTAAGCTGGTAGACGACGCTTTTGAGGCAGGAAAAAGCGTTATCCTTACCTGCGACAATGGCATAGCGGCTTCTGATCAGATTGCCCACGCCAAAGATAAGGGCATGACAGTGGTAGTTACCGACCACCATGAGGTGCCTGTAGATGAAGATAAAGAAGTACTTCCGACAGGGGATGCAGTTATAGATCCCAAGAGAAGAGATGATGGCAGCTCATTTAAGGAAATCTGCGGAGCGGTAGTAGCGTACAAGTTCCTTCAGGTTGTTGCTACGGAGCTTGGGCGCATGAATAAACCAGAAGTGCAGGACTTCTTTGATGAGATGCTTGTCTTTGCAGGACTTGCCACTGTTTGTGATGTTATGGAGCTTAGGGACGAAAACAGGGTAATAGTAAAAGAGTCTCTTAAAAGGATTGCAGATACTAAGAATCTTGGACTTAGGGCCCTTATCAATGTCAACAAGCTCGATGCAGGCGCTATGTCAGCATTTCACTATGGATTTGTAATAGGACCATGTCTTAATGCTTCTGGAAGACTGGATCTTGCATCCCATGCCATGTCACTGTTCTTGGAGGAGGACTACAACAGGGCTGTTTCTATAGCCACTGACCTTAAAGACTTAAATGACTCCAGGAAGGACATGACTGTCAAGGGAGTAGACAGGGCAAGTGATCTTATTGATATTGAGGTAAGTGCAGGAAAGCTTCCAAAGGTTTTAGTGGTGTTTCTACCGGAGGTTCACGAATCTATAGCAGGGATCATTGCTGGAAGGATCAGAGAAAAATACAACAGGCCAACCATCATACTCACAGAGGCTGCCAGTGAAGATGGCGAAGCAGAGAATGGTAAGAGCGTTAAAATGGCCAAGGGATCTGGAAGGTCCATTGAGCAGTACGACATGTTCGCAGAACTGACCAGGGTAAAAGAGCTTTTTACCAAATTTGGAGGCCACAAGATGGCAGCTGGCTTATCTCTTCCTGTGGACAATATTGAAGAGTTCAGGAAGCGCCTCAATGAGAACTGCAGCCTTTCTGAGGAAGACTTTGTTCCGGTGCTTCACCTTGATATGGCGCTTCCCTTTAGCGCAGTTGATGAGGATCTTATAAATGAGTTTTCGCTTCTTGAGCCCTTTGGCAATGGAAATACCAAGCCTGTATTTGCATGGAAGGGCGTAAAGCTTTTGTCTGGAAGGATACTTGGTAAAAACAAGAACTGTGGAAAATACAGAGTCTCAGATGAGAGCGGCAAGGTATATGAGATGATGTACTTTGGAGATATGGACAGCTTCCATGAGTTTTTGAAAGAAAGCTTTGGAGATGGGGCAGTAGATGATCTCTATGGGGGACATGCAGATGACAATATGATGATCAAGATTGCCTATTATCCTAATATCAACAGCTACATGGGGAAAAATACCATTCAGATGGTAATGAGTGATTACTGCCTGTAATTACCTTAAAAAGGGGATAAAAAAAGAACCCCTAAAACCACAAAAACACACGCGTAACGCGTGTGCCTGCGGTTTCTTATGAGGGGGAGATGTGATTGCTCACATCTTGGTTATTATAATAATATATAAATGTGTCAGAATTGTGTCGAAAAAATAAAAAATGGAGGGCATTGACATGAAATTAAAAAAATTGCTTGAGGGGCTGGAATATACGGTGACTGCGGGCAACTCATCACAGGTGGTTGACCCTGAGACTGTTGAAATAAAGAATGTGGTTAACGATAACAGAAAGATTGAGGAAGGATCTCTTTTCATCTGTATCAAGGGCGCTAACTTCGACGGCCACAGCGTTTCAGGGGAGGCTGCAGAAAAGAAAGCTGGAGCCATTGTTGTTGAGAGCGGTGTAGAACTTCCAGAAGGCTGCAGCATGCCTGTTGTCAGAGTTAAGGATACAAGATATGCAATGGCATTTATCTCTGCAGCATATTTTGATCACCCTGCCAGCAAGCTTAAAACAATTGGAATCACAGGAACAAAGGGTAAGACCACAACTACATATCTCATAAGGTCAATGCTTGAAAATGCAGGCCACAAGGTTGGTCTTATTGGAACAATAGAAGTTATCATTGGTGATGAGCATATCCATGCTGAGAACACAACACCTGAGTCCTACAACCTTCAGGAATATATGGCCAGAATGGTTGAAGCAGGGTGCGACGCAGTAGTAATGGAGGTTTCATCCCAGGGACTTATGCTTCACAGAAGCCAGGGATTTATCTTTGATATAGGTATCTTTACCAATATTGAGGCAGATCACATCGGACCTAATGAGCACAAGGATTTTGACGACTACATGCACTGCAAGGGACTGCTGTTTAAGCAATGCAGGATCGGTATCTGTAACGGAGACGATATCCACACAGATGATATCTTAGAGGGCCATACCTGCCAGGTTGAGACCTACGGCTTTAACAAGGATGTGGACATAAGAGCCATCAACCTTGCGTACATCAGAAAACCTGGTAATCTTGGCGTTTTCTTCGATACAGAGGGTCTTATAAATGTACACGCTGAAGTAGTAACTCCTGGTAAGTTCAGCGTCTACAATGCACTGTGCGCAATAGCGGTTGCAAGGCATTTTGACTGTACTTCAGAGGAAATCGCAGCTGCCCTTAAGGATGCCAAGGTAAAGGGCAGGATTGAGATGGTGAAGGTATCTGATGAATTTACCCTTATGATCGACTACGCCCACAACGCAATGGCCCTTAAGAGCCTTCTTACAACACTTCGTGACTACCGTCCAAACAGGCTTATCTGCCTCTTTGGCTGCGGAGGAAACAGAAGTAAACTGCGCCGTTTTGAAATGGGTGAAGTGTCTGGAAAGTATGCTGACTTTACCATCATCACTTCTGATAATCCAAGATTTGAAGAGCCGGAGGATATCATAAACGATATCGAGACAGGAATTAAAAAGACAGATGGCAAGTATATCAAGATAACTGACAGAAAAGAGGCCATCGCTTACGCCATAGATCACGGCGAGCAGGGCGACATCATCGTTCTTGCTGGTAAGGGCCATGAGGATTACCAGGAGATCAAGGGTGTAAAGCATCACATGGATGAGAGAGAACTCATCGCAGACATATTAAAAGAGCGGGGCATAAATTAACTTTAGGAGCATTCCTGTAATTCAGCAATAACGCCAATTGAATAAAAAGAAACCTC
>CAMVJI010000121.1 GCA_947167765.1 uncultured Butyrivibrio sp.
GTACCTGCGTCTTTAAGAAATTTTGCAACTCTCTCCATAATGGACCTCCTTATAAATTGGGTTAATCACAATTTAATTTTATTCATTGTATCACTTGGGCGCCCCAAGTGTAAACCAATAAAAACAGAATGGGAAAGATTGTCAAAAACTGTATCTATTCCAAAAAACTAATGAAAAATAGCACATTTTCAGCTAAAATTAAGAATAGATACTAGCTTTTCAAGGAGAGAAAAGATGAATGAATCTTTCATGGATAAAATGCCGCAGGTCATAGCAAATATTTCGACGGATCTGAGTACTGGTCAGGCTCTGGCGCTGACTGGTATCACCATTTTATTAGTTCTTTTGGGAATAGCTCTATGGCTGTTTGTGGCAATTGGGATCCTTAAGATCAATAAAAAAATATTCGCCAGACTGGAAGAAAAGAAAGGAAACAGCATAACCCTGCAGTTTCTTCAAAAAGCCATAGCCCTGGGGATCATTGTCGTTTTCTTTGTACTCCCGATGGGCGGAGAGCAGATAGCAAGGTCACTGCTTGGCAGTACTGCTGTTGTGGCAGCGGTTGTAGGTCTTGCAGCCAACGATGTCATAAAGAACATGTTTGCCGGACTGGAGATCAGCCTCTACAAGCCCTTTGACGTGGGCTCAAGGATAATGCTGGATGATGGCACAGTTGGGATTGTTGAAAAGCTCACGCTTCGTCATGTGGTCCTTAAGCTCATTGACACCACAAGGGTCATCATTCCAAACAGCAAGGCCAACAGTGCAGCGATCATAAATTACAGCTATGCAGAGCATGTCCCAAGATCCTTCGATGTCAGATATCCGATCGGTTATGACTCTGATCTTGATAAGGCAAAAGAAATAATCAGAAAGACCATCTGTGAATGCCCCCTTACCTTAAACAGAGATAAATACACTATCACAGATCCAAACAGCAAATCCGTCTACTTCCTTGAAATACAGGAGAGCGGACTGCTCCTTGGAGCAACAGTTTACTACCCTCATGAACTTAGGACTGAGGTTGTAAAAGATGAAGTAAATACCGCCGTTTTCAAAGCCCTTAAGGAAAACAAAATTGAGATACCATATAACTACGTAAATGTTGTGATGAATGAGAAGTGACCAAAGTAGCAAAACACCGGTCAGAAGGAGCTGACAATGCAAGTTAGCGTTGATATTCCCAATTTGATCTTCAGAATACTCATATATCTTCTTGTATCATTAGGATACATGGGGATATTCAAAAAGTGCGGAGTTAAGAGAATATGGGCTTTTGTACCCCTTGCCAAGGAATACCACATAAGCCTTTGTGCAGACAGGGAAAAGGACGGCCGCGCATACACCATAATCTGCGCTTTGAGCTACGTCCTTGTGGCTATAGAATTCTTATTTAAAGATAACAACACGGCGCTGATGCTGATGACTATTCCGCTGGTAGGTCTTTTTGTTGCTGACATAATTTACGGGCTTAAGATCTATCAGGGACTTATCAGAGTGTTTGACAGAAACAAAAGATGGATATGGGCCTTCTTTTTCTTTGAGAGTCTCACTATCATGCTCTGGGGCTTTTCCAAGAAGTTCCAGCCAACCAAGAAGGTCCTTAATTTAAAGGGCGTATTCGGGGCAAAAGAGCTTGGTGAGGACATAGAAGGAAACGAAGATACCCTTACTGTAAACATCAGAAAGAGAACAGCAATAGATTTCTTTAAACGGAAAACTCTTTTAAAGGACATTCACATGTCAATTCCAAAGGGCCACCTTGTCCTTCTTCTTGGCGGATCAGGAGCTGGTAAGACCACTTACCTTAATGCTGTAACGGGCTATGAAAAGGCAGATGCCAGCATCCTTCTTGGAAAGGGCGATGTCTATAACGAGTATGAAAGGATGAAATATGACATCGGATTTGTGCCACAGCAGGACCTTATGAGGGGAACTGACACTGTGGAGATGACCCTTATAGATGCAGCACTGATGCGACTTCCTGTGGAGATGAGCGTCATGGAAAGAGAAAACCGCATAGCTTACGTTCTTGACCTCTTTGGACTTACTGCGGTGAAAAACAGTCTGGTGGACAAGCTTTCAGGAGGCCAGAGGAAAAGACTCTCCATCGCCCTTGAACTTATAACTGATCCGGATCTCTTTATCCTGGATGAGCCAGATTCCGGTCTTGACGGTGTTGTGGCTAGAAAGCTCTTTGAAAAGCTCAGGGAGATCGCAGACGAAGGTAAGATCGTAATAGTTATTACCCACACTCCTGACAGAGTAATTGACCTGTTTGATGATGTCATCGTTCTTGCCAAGGATGCCACAAGGACAGGACGGCTTGCATACTACGGCCCTGTGAAGGAGGCCTATGACTTCTTTGGAAAAGAGTCTATGGAGGAAATACTTCTTTCCATCAACCAGAAGGATGAAGGCGGCGAAGGAAGAGCGGATGAATTTGTGGAAAAATACGCCGACATGATTAAGGAAAGAGTGGGGTGACGGGTTATGGAAGAATATCAGTACAGGCACAGAGGAAGAGTGGCGCAAACGTTCATATATCTGGGCAAGCTCTTTAGGATGTTCCTGTTCCAGAATGACTGGAAGGTGCTTCCTATGTCTGCTGTAATTGCTGCACTTGTGGCATTTGCAGTGGGGGCAAACCTCTTTAAGACCATGGAAGGTACAATGATGGGTACCTTTGCGCTCTCCTGCATTTGTATATGGAACGGTTTTTTTAACTCGATACAGATGATCTGCAGGGAAAGAGCAATCGTAAAAAGAGAGCACAGAGCGGGCCTTCATATTACTTCCTATGTTGCTGCCCACATGATCTACCAGATGGTCCTGTGCCTGCTTCAGGTGGTAATCACCCTGGGAGTTTTGAAGATCATGAGCATCAAGATGCCGGAGAGAAGCATGTTTACTCCATGGCCAGAAGCAGATCTGGGAATATCTCTTTTCCTCATAACCTACTGCGCTGACATGCTGGCACTGCTTGTTTCGGCATTTGCAAGGACCACCACTACGGCAATGACCATAATGCCGTTTCTTCTCATTGTGCAGCTTTTGTTTTCTGGTGGATTTTTTAACCTCCCGGCAGAAGCAAAGCCCCTTACCTACCTGACTGCTACCAAATGGGGACTTACAGCCATGTGCGCTCAGGGAGACTACAACTCCCAACCCATGGTAACTGTCTGGAACAGCGCCCTTAAGATGAAGGATGTAGAGGTTGAAGGGGAGAAGCCTCTTTTGACGATGTTCCAGTATATCGAAGAAAACGACATGAGAGATGATCTTCTCATGGAGACTGCGAAACAGAATCAAAATCCTGAGTACAATTTTGATCCAAATATTGTGCTAAAATGCTGGGGATGGCTTATAATATGGACAGTGGTGTATGCTGTTTTGGCAGTAGTGCTACTTGAATTTATCGATAAAGATAAGAGATAAGGGAGTTTTTTGGTATGAAGAAAAAGATAATGAGGATGATGCTTTTAGTGTCTTCTTTGTTACTAATTCTATTTGGAGCAATAACCTGGTATGTGTTTGGCAGAGTACATCACATTGTGGCTGAGAGCTCAGAGAGGTCGAGTCAGGACGTTGAAAAATACTCTGACATAGCCATGAGGGATCAGATCACAGGGCGCCTTAGTGCAACGACTTTAGGATGTGCCTACAGTCTTAACAAGATGCTGGATGATTTTTCAGGCACGATCCAGATAATTGCAGATTCTGCAACTGATATCTATTCCCATCCAGATGAATACGGAAAAGCTTATGTCAAACCTCTTGAGAAGTCTGATATAGGCAGGGACATGGGGCAGTTTGTCTATGCTGAGGATGTGGACCCGGATGATCCTGCTGTGCAGGAAGAGCTTTCCATGATAGGAAACCTTAAGGGCAATCTTCTTTCCATGTACAATCGTTATCCTGAGCTTGGTGCTTCCTATATAGGAACCGAGTCAGGCATCATGCTCCTTGCAGGCCCTGTACTTGACGACAGATGGGATGAAAACGGCGATTACGTTTATCTTGATCCAAGGCTTCGCCCCTGGTATTACATGGCCAAGGAGTCCAAGAAGCTTACCTTTTCTGAGATAACTCCCGACTACGACACAGGAAGACTTGCCATCATGTGCGGCGCTCCTATTTTCAGGGGAAAAGAGTTTGTGGGAGTAGCAGGAGCTGGTCTCTACCTTGAAGGAATTGAGTCCATGATGATGAATGCCATATTCAGCGATGAGGGTAACACCTGTATCATCGATGGAAAGGGCAATATCATTTTCTCATCCAACGAAGAGGGAGAACTTAAGGCTCAGACAGTTCTTGGGGGCAAGGAAAACAGTGACAAAGCGCTGGCCATGCTGACCCAGAGAGCAATTGAAGGTCAGAGCGGCCTGGAACTTTTAGAAATTGATGGAGAGAGCAGCTACGTCGCATTTTCGCCAATAGAGTCTGTGGGCTGGTCACTTATTTCCATCATCCCTGAAAAGACAGTTCTGGCACCAAAAGAGAATCTTCTTACCTTCATCAAACAGAGCCACCAGAGTGAAGCTGACGATGTTGAAAAGGTTACAAGATCCGCGCTTTTGTTAATGTTTCTTTTGCTCCTTGTCCTGGCGGCACTTAGTGTATTTATTTCAAACAAGCTCAGTAAGCGCCTGGTTATGCCTATTGCGCTCCTTACTGACAAGGTCAGGAACATGGACGGAGATCAGCTGAATTTTGCCTGGTATGAAAATACCGACGATGAGGTTGAAACCCTTGCTCATTCCTTTGGGTCCATGACTGAAAGACTCAAGGAATATATTGATGATATTCAGACAGTTACAGCAGAAAAAGAGAGGATCCACACGGAACTGTCTCTGGCCACCAGGATCCAGGCAGGTATCATGCCTCATGATTTCCCTGCTTTTCCTGATAAGAAAGAATTTGACCTCTATGCGCTCATGGAGCCGGCGAGGGAAGTTGGCGGCGATTTCTACGACTACTTCCTGATAGATGATGATCATCTTGGAATGGTAATGGCAGATGTTTCAGGTAAAGGTATTCCGGCAGCTCTTTTCATGATGGTTGCAAAGACTATCCTTCAGAGCTGTGCAATGCTTGGCAAGTCTGCAGCGGAGACACTGGATAAGACCAATGAAGCACTTACTACCAACAACCAGACAGGAATGTTTGTCACAGTGTGGTTTGGAATCCTTGAGATTTCCTCAGGTAAGCTGACATGTGCTAACGCAGGTCACGAGTATCCTGCTATCAAAAGAGCTAACGGCTCCTTTGAACTTTACAAGGACAAGCACGGTTTTGTTATTGGAGGAATGGAAGGAACAAAGTATCAGGAATATACAATTCAGCTTGAGCACGGCGACATGATCTTTTTGTACACCGACGGAGTGCCTGAGGCCACCAACTCAGATGTTGTTATGTATGGCACTGACAGGATGCTGGCGGCCCTTAACAAAGAAAAGGACTCTTCACTAAAAGAAGTTCTTGATAATGTTTGCTACGATATAACAGATTTCATAATGGATGCAGAGCAGTTCGATGATCTTACAATGATGTGCCTTAAGTACAATTGATTCACTAAAAAGGGGGATGTACGTATGGACAAAAAGTTTTTCGACGCTGGAATTAGTGGCATAATACCAACCGGTCTGCCAGGTGGCTTCTTTATTTATGACGCCGGAGGGTCTGAAAGTGTGTATTATGCTGGCCCAAATGTCCTTGAGCTCTACGGGTGCGAGAACATGGGCGAATTCATCATGCTCACAGGGGGCACCTTTAAAGGAATGGTACATCCTGAGGACTATAACAGGATACAGAACCAGATCCAGGCCCAGACTATCTTTGGGGAGAAAAAACACGACTATGTCCGTTACCGTATCATCACCAAGGAAGGTGCTGTAAGGTATGTGGAAGACTTTGGACATCTCCTTCACAGGGAAGATGGCAAAGCTTATTACTATGTCTATATCGTTGATGTAGATCAGAATGAGTTTTACAACAAGAACCGCAATTCCTTTGCGGAAGCAGAGATTCTTTCTGCCAATCAGGAAACAGACGACCTTACAGGTCTTCTTAACATGTCCTTTTTCTACCAGAAGGCTCAGATGTTTCTAGGGTCTTATGAGAGCTGGAGAGAGGACATTTCTTTTATCCACTTTGATATTCCAAACTTCAAACTTTTTAATGAGAGAAACGGCTTTAAGCTTGGAGATGAGCTTTTATGCGACTTTGCCAAGGCTATAAGGGAAAACTTTAATATTGGCGGCATCTGCGCAAGATTTTCTGATGACCATTTTGTTGTATGCACCACTGGAGACCATGAGAGCGTCATCCAGAAGGTTGAGAATGTCTACAAGGCAATGCTTCTTACTGAAGATGTAAATAAAAAAGTCAGGATAAAAGCAGGAATCTATTACCTGGATGACAGGAGAGCAGAAATAGGTCTTGCCTGCGACCATGCAAGGCTTGCCTGCAACTCAATAAAGAACAGACATGACATCAATTACTGCATCTACGACGAGATGCTTCGTGAAAACTTAAGAAAACAGCAGTACGTCATCGACCACATCGATGAGGCTATAGAAAATGAGTACATAAAGGTATTTTACCAGCCTGTAGTCAGAGTTGCTACAGGAGAGATTTGCGGCTACGAAGCTCTTGTAAGATGGATCGATCCCAAGATGGGAATGCTCTCTCCTGGAGATTTTATCGATACTCTGGAGCAGTTCCACCTGATCCACCTGGTTGATAGGTATGTGGTGAAAAAAGTCTGTCAGGATTATTCACAGATGAAGGCAGAGGGAAAAGAGATCGTGGCAGTATCAGTCAATATCTCAAGACTTGACTTTGAACTTTGCGATATCTTTGGCTTTATTGAGACTACAAGGGAAGAATACGGAATTCCAAGACATATGCTGGATCTTGAAATAACAGAGAGCTCCCTCAATGAGAACGAGAACTTTAT
>CAMVJI010000122.1 GCA_947167765.1 uncultured Butyrivibrio sp.
GTTCTTAAGGGAACATCATGGCAGGGCTGCCCTGGTGTTATGATCTACAACAGAGAGATCGCTAAGGAAGTATTCGGATCAGATGATCCTGCTGACATCCAGCCTCTTTTCTCTGATTGGGACAAGTTCTTTGAGTCAGCTGGTAAGCTTGATGCTGCTGGCTACGATGTAATTTCTTCAACAGCTGATACATTCCGTGTATATCAGAACAACGCTAAGCTTCCTTGGGTTGATGGAACAAAGATCCAGGTTGATGACAACCTTAAGAAGTGGGTTGAGGATTCTAAGAAGCTTGCAGATGCTGGCTACTGCAATACATGGGGCCAGTGGGGTGAGGACTGGAACAAGGGATTCTATCCTGAAGGAAAGGTATTCGCTTACTTTGGACCAGCTTGGCTTATCGACTTCTGTATGGCAGCTGATGTAGATGGCTCAGTAGCACACGATGGTGGCTGGGCAGCTACAGAGGGACCTCAGGGCTTCTACTGGGGCGGAACATGGATCTGTGCAGCAACTGGAACAGACAACGCTTCTCTCGTTGCTGATATCATGAGAAAGATGACAATGGATCCTGAAGTTATGAAGGATATCGTTCTTAAGGACAATGACTTCGTAAACAACAGACCTGTTATGGAAGAGCTTGCAAACGATCCTAACTACTCAAATGCAGTTCTTGGCGGACAGAACGCTCTTAAGATGTTCTGTGCAGGCGCTGACAAGATCGATATGGCTAACCTTACAGCTTATGATCAGGGTCTTCTTGGAGACTTCCAGACAGCTATGGGTGACTACATCAATGGTAACTATGCTACATATGATGAGGCTCTTGAGCAGTTCTACACACTTGCTCTTCAGAGATATCCTGAGCTTTCAAAATAATCTTGCATAGATTAACGTCTTAACTACTCATTTGCCTGCCGGTCTTTGTGCCGGCAGGCAATTTTAAAAAAACGCTTGAAGTTCCAAAAAGAGTAATTTGTGGAGGTAGTGAGTATGGACAAGAAACAGTCCAACAAGAACGTAGTAAAGTTCAACAGATGGGGTTACATCTTTCTTATTCCATTCTTTGTTACTTATGTAATATTCAGTTTTATTCCGCTTTGTTCAACAATCTATAACAGTTTCTTTGAAAACTATCGTTCCGGTCTTAAGCAGATAGGCCCTAACTTTGTTGGTTTTGCCAACTATGCCGGCCTTCTTGGCACTCCGGAAATTTGGAAATATTTAGGGAATACACTTATCATGTGGATCGGTGGATTTATTCCTCAGATCGTTATAGCTCTTTTGCTGGCATACTGGTTTTCAGATCCTTCCCTCAGGCTTAAGGGACAGAGATTCTTTAAAACCGTTATCTATATGCCTAACCTGATCATGGCGTCAGCTTTCTCAATGCTGTTCTTTGCATTGTTCTCAGACAGCGGCCCAGTGAACCAGATTCTTTTAAGTCTTCATGTTATCAAAGAGCCATACAAGTTCTTCCAGTTTGTTATAGCTTCAAGAGTTCTTGTAATGCTCATGAACTTCCTGATGTGGTTTGGTAATACCACTATCCTTCTCATGGCAGGTATGCTTGGTATTGACTCATCACTTTATGAAGCAGCACAGGTTGATGGTGCTACAGCTTCACAGGTATTCTTTAAGATTACAATGCCTATTCTTCGTCCTATTTTCGTATATGTGCTTATCACATCACTTATCGGTGGTTTGCAGATGTTCGATGTTCCTCAGATCCTGACCAATGGTCGTGGTAATCCTACAGATTCCCTGACCACTGTAATCATGTTGCTGAACAGATACCTGACCAGTAAAGACGTAGGTCGTGGTGGTGCTTTGTCAGTATTCATGTTTATTGTAACCGGTATTCTTAGTTTGATCGTATTCAGAATGAACACTACTAAGGATAAAGATTGAGAGAGGAGATACAAGGATGAATAACGATATACAGATGAAGCCTCACGGCGTTCCAATCGGAGTCAGAAGAACAATCGCATATATTGTACTTGCATTCTTCTCATTCCTTTGCCTTATTTGGTTTTACATTTTGCTTATAAACTCAACAAGATCACACTCAGA
This sequence comes from uncultured Butyrivibrio sp., assembly GCA_947167765.1. Classification (GTDB taxonomy): domain Bacteria; phylum Bacillota; class Clostridia; order Lachnospirales; family Lachnospiraceae; genus Butyrivibrio. Next base: position 2,074 of record CAMVJI010000122.1, read on the forward strand.
GATGACACTTGGATTTACAGTTCTTCCAAGTACTCATCTTTTGGATAACTGGAGCAGCCTTGTTAATGGTACAATCCCTATCGCAAAGGGATTTGTAAACAGTATTATTGTTTCGGCTTGCACAGCATGCCTTACATCATACTTCTCAGCTATGACAGCTTATGCTATCAATACATACAGATTCAAGGGAAGAGCAGCAATTGCAACCTTTATCCTGGCTATCATGATGATCCCTGGACAGGTTACAGCTCTTGGTTTCCTTCGTTTGATCGTAAGACTTGGTATGGATGACTCAATTGTTCCACTTATTATTCCGGCAATTGCTTCTCCTGTTACATACTTCTATATCAAGCAGTACATGGAGAGTAACCTACCTCTTTCACTGGTAGAAGCAGCAAGAATTGATGGATCCGGAGAGTTCCGTACATTTAACACAATCATACTTCCACTTATTAAACCTGCTATTAGCGTACAGATGATCTTCGCTTTTGTAGGTAGCTGGAATAACTACTTCACACCAGCCCTGATCCTTCATACAGATACCAAGAAGACACTTCCTGTTATGATCGCTCAGCTGCGTGGTGCTGACTGGTTACGTTTCGATATGGGACAGATCTACATCATGATCGCAGCATCAATCTTCCCAGTAATCGTGATTTACCTGCTTCTTTCAAGATATATCGTTGGCGGTGTATCTGCAGGTGCAGTAAAAGGTTAAAAGATTTCATTATGAAATCCTCCTATTTTTTACTCTTTCCTTTTATAAGCGTTGCGAAAGGCCATGGCGTTTGCCATGGCCTTTCGTAATTAATCAAGCTTCAATTCATCGAACATTTTACATTTTGTTTTGGCTTCATTATAATTTTGGTAAATTCAAAAATTGGTAGCAGCATAACAAAAAAAGCGGAGACTTTGAATGGACATGACGACTACAACTTTTAAAAGAATCTGTCAGATAGTAGTATTTACCGGAGTAGTATTTTTTATAATATTGAACTACAGGGCTATTGGGGCGATAATTGCCTTTGTTTGGGGAATTCTGCTGCCCTTTGTGATAGGGGCAATAATTGCTTTTATAATTAATATTCCCATGAGGGTTATAGAAGAGAAATGGTTCAAAAAGTGGAAGAGCAAAAAATTTGTAAGACCGGTTTCTTTGATTGTTACGATAGTTCTTGTGCTTTTGGTGATCAGTTGTGTGATCATGGTTGTGGTCCCACAGCTTGGGACAACTGCAAATCAGCTTGTAAAGGCCATGAATACTTCACTTCCACAGTTGCAGGCCTATGCTGAGAATTTCTTTTCAGGTAATAAAGAGATTCAGGCTCAGATAGAATCCCTGGATATAAATGCTGACAGCGTTATTTCTGCTGTAACTTCGTTTTTAAAGAGCGGAGTGGGCAGTGCTTTTGGCAGTGCATTTTCTGCTGCAAAGGCTGCGTTGTCTATGATGGCTTCGGTGGCTATAGGCGTAGTTTTTGCCTGCTATATACTTATGCAAAAAGAAAATCTGTACAGACAGGTGCAGATGCTTATTACTGCGTTGTTTCCTGAGAAGATCCGCGGCAAAATAAACTATGTAGCCAAGAAATTTTCAGATACATTCTCAAGCTTTATTTCATGCCAGTGTCTTGAGGCGTGTATTCTCGGCGCAATGTTTCTAATAGTTCTTTTGATTACAAGACTTCCATATGCATTTTTGATCAGTATTTTAATTGCCTTTACGGCTCTTATTCCTGTGGTGGGCGCATTTATAGGATGTGCGGTTGGAGCGTTTCTTATACTTATGGACAGTCCGGAAAAAGCGCTTTTGTTTATTGTAATATTCCTGATACTTCAGCAAATTGAAGGAAATCTGATATATCCTAAGGTTGTTGGTGGTAGTGTGGGACTTCCATCTATGTGGGTTCTTTTCGCGGTTACTGTTGGATCCAGCCTTATGGGAGTTGCAGGAATTCTGTTTTTCATTCCACTTACTTCAGTAATATATTCTCTTATCAAAGAGTGGACCTACAAGAGGCTTAAAGATAAAAGTGTAGAGTAGTAAGACTAAAAGATATTAACAAAAAGCTAAGAATGGGATAATTAGTCAGTTCTTTTATGCCAGGGTATTTTAATTATCCTTGGATTCAGCGTCAGTCTCAACCTTTTTTATATCTTCTGACTGGTCAATAGTCAGATCAAAGCCGTTAAACAATTCGTTTTCAGGAAGTAGCATCTCAAAGCCATCAGTGTAGTCCAGCTTTGCAGTAGCGCTATCAAAACTAAGGCCAAGGACATGACCGCCATATAGCCTGTCGCCGGAAATGAAGTGAAGATGCCAGCCTGTGGCATTGAGGCTGTCCATGTAAGGAGGGCAGTATAGGGCAACGACAGTGCCTTCGATGTTTTCGTAGTCAAAGAAGGTTTGGTCGGTTTCAAGGACCTTGGCAAGGGGCTGGTAGGGCTCTTTCTGAGCATGCTCGCTCCGAACGTTCATTGTGGTAAAATCCCCGTCTATGCGGACCATATAGAACCTGTTTACACCAAGCTCTTTTACCTTGTTATCAAGAAGAGCTTTAAGCTCATCGATATCAGCTACAGCTCCAATCTCAAGGACTTCGTCCTCATCAAAGAATGTGACATTGGAAAATGGGATCAGCTCATCGTTTCCTACTGTTTCGACGCTTCCGTCGGCAGCGGCCCTGTAGACAACGCCGTCTAAAGCGATGAGCTCGCCGTTTAGACCATCAAAGGTCCCGATCCCAATGTCGCCTCTTTTCATAAGTTCGGAAACAGGAACGCTTCCGTGGTAATCTCCAAAGGTAAGGCCCTGCAGGAGTGAAACCTGAAACAGTGTATCCCTTTGGCCTTCATCCTCAAGGCCTTTGTTTATTTCTCTTTGCCTGGACCAGGCTCCGCACCCTGTAATGCTAACAAAAATCATGGCAGCAGCACAGATATTTCCAATGATAAATCTGATTTTTTTCATAACTTTTACCCTCTGATAATTGAATTATATGCACACGTTATAGCTTATTTTAACAAATTTATTAACTATACGCTGCAAAAAGCTGGGCAAAGGGTTATTATTCACAATTTTAGTTAGTGGTATTAGTGGATAAGTCCGTCTTTAACTATCTGTAGCAGCATGTCAGCTCCTGCCATTGACATGGCAAACAGGGTGGTGATGAAAAGAAGTACTACTGCTGGCTTGTCGTAAATAACCTGATCGCTTTTATAGTTTGATATCAAAAGCTCTACTCCGAGCCCTATTAACATAATAGGCCAGAGCCTGAATATCAGTGCATAGTCAAGACTTCCGATAAAGAGATGAAGTATAAACAGCACTCCGAAAACTACCATGGAAAGGCCGGCTGTTATAGCCCCAACTCTATGCGTTCTTACCTGTTTCTCCATCTGCAACCTCCTCCTTCTGTTCAATGGCCAGCAGTTCTTTCTTTTTACCCTTGATAAGGACAATGCCGGCAACGATAAGTGCTATGCCGATCACAAGACTTGGAATATTGTCAAAGATAGGATAGATGGTGTCCCAGTAATCTCCGGGTATAAAATCTATTACGATGTCCATGATGTAATCCCATGCCATGCCAAGACCTATAAGGATAATGAATGCTGCAAATACAGTGCGCAGGGTCTTACTCTTGATATCGAAGGTGCCAGGGGTAAGGTATTCTTCCCAGATATATCTGTCTTCGTAGTTTGCAAAGTGCTCATCATCAAGACCTGCTATATTTCTTGCGTGGAAAAATCCCCAGAACCAGATCACGGCAATGACCGCCATCATGAAGTCAAAACGGACACACATAAGAAGTCCGAACGCTGCAAAAAACAGGCACATAAGGCTCAGTCCGTTTTTCATAAAGCCCATATACATCTCGGCTGCTCCTGGCAGAAATGAAAATATAAAAGTAAAGAATCTGTTCTTTTTCATAGGTTTCATTTTAAAATCCCTCCCTTTTCGGTGATGTAATCTTCCAGCATTGTAATAAGATCCTTTTTGCTCAGATCTTTTTGAACCTCTTCTTTTGTTGGTTTTTGTTTTTGCGGTAGTATGTGCATCTCGTCTGTTATTGTTCTTTCTTTGAGAACCTCTTCTCTGGTTGGAACAGGCCTTCTTGCATCAATGGTGCGGGGCAGAAGAGTCATCAGTAAAAGAGCTGCGGCCACCGACAATACAACCTTGTAGGTGAACTTATAAAAATCTGCTGTTCTTTCTTTTTGAGATCTGGCAGGATTTCTATCAATCCTGCTTATTACTTCTGCATGCAGTCCCTTGGGTGCCTGCACCAATCCTTCACTTTCAGTTTCAGCGATAAGTGCACTTAGCTCTTCGTCGGACAAGTAATCTTTATTAAATGTCATGATAGAAAATCCTCCTTTCTCATTTTTGTTTTTAGCATTTCCCGGGCCCTGTAGATCCTGGTCTGAACATTCTTAAGAGGAACTCCCGTTTTTAGCGAGATCTCTTTTGCTGTAAGGCCATCTATAAAATGCATCCTGGCCGCTTCTTTATAGTTGTCTGGAAGTGCATTGCAGCTTTCGGTAAACTCTTTATACACATCCTTGGCTACGAAGGTCTCAAGCGGGCCATCTCTTGAAGTGACGTTTTCTGGAATCTCGGTATCCGGAGTTGGAGTCGTCTTTCTTTCAGAAGACTTAAGGTAGTCGATGCACTTGTTTGAGGCTATCCTGCATATCCAGGCTTTTTCGGATCCTTCAGAGAGACTTTCAAGATGCTCAAAGGCTGAGATGAAGGTTTCCTGAGTGATGTCCTGTGCTGTGAAATAATCGCCGCACATCTTGAGACAAATGGAAAAAACCAGATTCTCATAGGAAGTCATCA
>CAMVJI010000123.1 GCA_947167765.1 uncultured Butyrivibrio sp.
GCCTTATTTTCTTCTATGTAGCTCTCTCCTATCTGGGCTGAATTCATATCTGCATCTGTTCCCGAAAGGAGTGCACTTATACCTCCGCAGGTAAGCCTGTCAAAGGAGTAAAGTGTTGTAGTATACAGCTTCATGGAATCCAGCATATTATTCTGAAGTTCCTCAAAACTTGACATTGCTGAGTCGTACTCGTCAAAGGTCATTTCACCTGCACGGTTTCTTATTTCGTCCTTTTTAAGATTCTCCTCTGCATCTGCAACATCCTTAATATACTGTTTATACGAATTACGAACGGAAATGTAATTATTAAATGCATCAGTTACGCTCTGATCCAGTTCTTCTCTTGCACCCTTTTTGTCATTAAGGGCTGAAGCGTAGTCAAGTACATTGGTCTGAAGAACTGTTGCGTCGTCTTCTATATATCTTGTTCCATCAAGGTCTCCCTTAAACCATATCTTTGGAAGCTTAAGGAACCAGAAGATCTTCTTTTTGCCCTGCCAGTGGCTGTCTATCTGAGTAAGGAATGCTTTGTACTGCTTGGTGAAAGCCTTTTTGTTAACTTCACCGCCGTTTAAAGCTATGCTCACATAGGACTCGATCATTCCATATTCACTGCCGTAGTGCTGCTTCATGAGACTTGCATTGGTTGTAAGCTCAGTTCTTGCAGAAAACTCATTGATGCAGGCCTCATAGTAGGTCTGGTCTCTGTCCCTTGTGTACTGGATAAGGGGCTGGAGCTGAGTTCTGTCTATGGTCGCCTCAATGTAGGGCTTTTCAAATGTATATCCTGTTGTAACATCCATTCCCACCATTTTGGTGAGCTTTTTAAGGTCCGCCTCAAGGGTTCTCCTGTCGGCTGCAACCTTGTTGTTCAGTGATGTAACTTTCTTTTCAAGTTTGTCTACGTCTGCCTTGCTGGCAAGTCCAAGACGGAGCCTTGCTTCGTTCTTGGAAAGACCATCCTTTGTCGCTTCAAGACGCCTTTCATTAAAGGCGATGGTCTCCTGAAGTACCACTATCTCGCAGTAGAGATTGTTGGTCTTTTCATTTATTGCAAAGACCTTGTCCTGATAGTTGTGCTCAGCAACACTTACTTCATACTGTTTGGCAATAGGCTTAAATTTAAACTCTGAAGCCTCTGCCAGATTGGGTTCCTGTGGAAATTTAAAGCTAAGAGCGGGGCTCCATCTGAACTGCTTCATGCTAGTCTCTTTTAGCTTTACAGACTTGACAGCACTTTCATAGGCAGCCTTTTTGGCCTCTATGGTCAGCTCAGCGCTTTCATACTCAGTGGAGTTTTCAACAGCAAGCCTCCTTGCTGCAGCAAGGGTGAGCTTTTTCTGAGCCGGGAGCACAGCCTCTGCCTGAATTGGCATAGCGCTTACAGTAAGGCATACTGCTGTGAGAGTACCTGCAAATATACTCTTTACAGTATTCAGCTTTCGCTTATGTTCAAGCACTCTCATCTCCTGCTCCTGTTATGTAATAGAAGTCAAAATCTGCACCCTTTTCCTTGCAGACGAAGGAGTACATTACGTCTCCTCGCTTAAAGGAATAGATGTAAACTACATACTTTCTGTCAAAACTGTTTACTTCTGCCACGTCTGAATAGGTCTGTTCCATATCCATGTCAACCTTTCCAAACAGGACATTTTCTTTTTCATTTAACTTGTTGATGGCAACTGCCTCAGGAAGGATCACATTGGAGTTACCTTCATATGAAGGATCCCCAAAAACCTCTATAAGCTCCGGAACAGTATCTACCACTTCGTTTCCAAGGTTGTAGGTATTTGAAAGAACATATACTGAATCAACTACCTCTTCATCCTCAAGGGACTCAGCATCGCTTCTGGCGTGATAGAGGGCTCCTATCTCATCCATGATGGCAACTGTCTCTGTTGGGGTCATAAAAAGTGTTCTGTGGGCCTTGTAGCAGTCCGAAACCTCAGAAACAGTCTTGCCAAGAAGCTCATTGTAAGCTATATGGTCGCTGCTAAAGGTTCCCTCATAGATCTCGTTTTCACCTGTGTCGAACAAGGTTCCATGGCCATTTTTCATGCCCTCTGAAAACTCGCCGTTATATTCTGTAGTTCCATCCTCTCTGTAGAGAACTCCGTCTCCTTCATAGAGGTTTTCATGAAATGCTCCCTTATATTTAAGGACTCCACTGTCATAGTTCTGTGTTCCAAAGCCCTCATACTTGTTCTGAAGGAAGGCTCCCTTGTAAACCACGTTGCCATCCTTGTTGTAGAGGGTTCCATCGCCGGTAACATATCCCTTTTCAACACTGCCGTCGTATGCCAGGTATCCGCTCTTTCCGGTTATCCTTACTCTTCCTTTTGCAGTGCGAAGTCTTACTGAGTTGTATTTATAAGTCTGGATCCCATCCTCAGAAAACTTTCTGAAAAGAGTAGTCTCTGATGTGATGTACCAGATGCTCAAAACACCAATAATAATAACCAATGCGTACAGGAGGCGCTTACTGAACATCCACCGTCCAATGGTGTAGTAGTCCTCCTTGTTCCTTGGCTTGACGCCAATCATGTTGGCGAAGAAGTCTCGGATCCTTACAACAATCTTGGTCTTTATGAAGTTCCAGTTTGTGTAGAGTCTGAACTTGGTAACAAGTCCAGTCATCTTGGACTTAATAGTCTGGATCAGAATATTAAGAAGTCCAAATCCCTCGCCCATGGTTTAAAAACCCTTTCTCAAAGATGGATTATCTTGTGTGCATCGCCTTCAACGTTCTCATTTAAGTACCTGTCAGCTTCGAATACATACCACTTAACCAGGTCATCATCAGGTGTTTCCTTTAAGATGTCTGAGAACTTGGTTCTCGCAATGTAAAAATCTTTTTCATAGAACAAGCGAAGTGCTTCGTTGTATCTATCCAAAGTAGCAATTCTCTCAGCTCTTTTCTTGGCTGAATAAACATCTAAAACTTCATAGAGCTGAACCATATTGCCGTCTGTATCCTTGCCTGCATAGCCCACAAAACGAAGTGGAAGATTTATGTTCTCTCTTCTCTTTACAGTCTCAGTTATTACAAGCCCAAGGCCGTGGAGAGTTATAAATCTGCTGATCTGAGTGATTAAATCCTGATTGTCAGAATACATGTAGGTTGTGGATTCTTCTTCACTTCCTATTACGCCAAATCTTGACCTGTCAAAGAACAGTACCGCCGAAATATTGGCGTTATCACTATTTCCAAAGCTTGAGCCAAACAGATCAATATAGGACCTTACACATTGTTTTTCATCATGAAGATAAAGCAGCTGAAGTCTTGAAAGGTCAGGAGCTTTGCCAATGATGATTGAGTTGTGATCCTTCTGGTAAACTCCTATGTTTTCGATCATCTTGTCAAGCTTTCTTAAGGTCTTTCCGCCCTTAAGGTCAAGACCGATCATTGAGATCGTGCCCTGAATACTGCAGGTATCTCCGCTCTGAACTTCAAGGATTGACTTCTTGCCAAGAACCTTTTCAACATTCTTTGGAGCAAATCTAAAGTATGCCTCTAAGATCCTTATCTTGGCGTATTCGATCTCATCGATCCTCTTGTGGATCTCTGTAACGCTGTCCCACATGTCCTTGATGTCACGGCCGATAAATACCGGCTTTTCTGGCATTTCACCTCCAAGGGCTGTGGCTGAAAGAGCGCCCTCCAAGGCTGTAATGTCTCTCATGTGAAGGAACCATACAAGAACCACCAGTGCACTTGCCAGGAAGTAGATAAGCAAAAATGCAAGGATCACTCCTCTGTTATCCGCAAAAACTGTGGCATCAGTTGTTGTTGAATTGATGATACCAACCAGGGCATACTCTGGAGCAAGAATATCTACAGCAGCTGCTATTGCCCTGTAGTTCTGTCCCTCGATCTCAGTATCTACTGCGGTGTACCTCTGTCCCCTGTAGATATTGTAGGCAAGCGAGTCCAGATCCTGTCCATAAACCTCAGTAAGAGTCTGTCTGTTTCTTCCACTTCCACTTGCACAGACAATTCCATCTCTAAGTCTATATACGAATACATCATAGAAGATGTCAGAATTTCCTTCTCTTTTTACAAATTCTCCAAGACTTCCTGCGATCTCAAAGTATCTTTCTGAATCGTAAAAATCATCAGTGTATTCGATATTCTCAGTAAGTCCTGCTTCATCTGCAAGACTGATAAGTGAAATGATCCCAAATCTTGAGTGCTCTGTAGCCCTCGCATCTGCCTGGTTTTTAGCTATCTGGATAGTTCCAAGGAGCACGATGAAGAACAAAGTAACCTCAGCAATAACGATATAATAGAAAGATCTGTTCCTGTTTTCGAAGGTCTTGATCAGCAGATACAGAACTATGAACCAGATAGCAAGACCTGCCAGATACCAGATGATATAGGTTGAATACAGTGAGCAGAGCTGTCCGATGGTCAGCTTCATATTTGAAACTGCGCTCTGAATATAGGGGTCAATTGCAAAAGCACCTGCAGGGACATCACAATCAGTTCTTACAAGCAGCCCCTCTGCAGTGTAGATGGCATCAGCAAAGAACCTTCCCTCTGTAGCTTTTTTTGATCTGACAGATGATACTTTAAGAGCATCTGTTGCAACATCTTTAGGGTCTTTAAGCTGATTGACATCAACTGAGTAAACTCTTACGTTCTGACCGTCCAGGCTTATTGTTGTTATGAAAAGAGCCTTGTCATCAGCGGTAAATCCACTGATCATCTCATCGTCACTAATGATGAACTTCTGGGTCTGGGTCTGAAGAGCAAGCTTTTTATCAAGACAGATTATGCGATAAGCTGCAGTGTATTTGATAGCATCAGGATCATTTGGATCCTTTTCTTCTATAAAAGAAGACAGCACTGCATAAATGTTTTCCCCACGATTTGTAATTCCAAGAATCCTCTTATCTCCAATACTCTTTGTAAGGTACATCCTTGAAACATTGCCCTTACCATTCATCTTGAAGATACCGCCTGTGCCCTTCATGTTCTGGGCATAGTAAATATCACCGCCTGAAACCGTATACTGTGAATATGCAGTACATTCAACATCCACAGATACCCGGCTCATCAAAGCGGAAAAGATGAAAAGAGATATTGTAAAGCTAATGATGTAAAGGACTATGATGATTCTTGTTCTTAAGCTTTTGCTTGCCATCTATAGGTTCTCCTATTGCAACAGACTCTCAGTTCCTATCTTCTTAAATGTGTTAAACAGTAATCTAAACCAGGAATTGCCTCCAAGCAGTACCCTTGAAAGGATGATGGAAAGAGCAATAACTCCCAGGATAAGGCTTATCCAGAACAGTATTCCGATGATAGCATCCTGATTTCTTTTAACCCACAGCTTGAATAAAAACCATGGAGTTATCTTCTTCTTTGTAACAGCAGCTATGGTGATATCCCTGTACAGATCTGTAAATCTGTGGTAACTGCCGTTGGCCACCTTCTTCTCTAACAGATAAAAGCTTGTAGCCTTCTGTCCTGACTTGGGCTGGAGAAGGAGAAGTAGCGTTCTTGCACATACATCTGTGCACTCTTTTTCACCTATCTCGTTGTTTAGCTCGCTCAGGTCCATTTCGTACCCAAAATAGACCGAACCGTCACCAGACAGATTCAGCTTACCGTTACTAAGTAGCAAATATAAAATTGGATATGGGAGATCTGACGTTATGCAGGCAAGAATCGTGCTGATACAAATATCTTCGCACTGAGCCAGCGTCATTGACTCCCCCTCATAGAAATCAAATAGCGGTCTTTCGTTGTGGTAAGGGAAAACAAGAACATGCTTTTCCCCCACCGCAAAGTTATCAACCAGTATCTGCTCTCCGTCTCTGCCTGAGAACTTAAACAGTTCAAGAACTTTGCGTACCACTTCGTGTTGGTGGATCACCACTGTTGTATATAAGATCCCACCTGAAGAATTCAAATCCCTGCAGATATAGCAGTCGTTCACTTCCCCAAGACTTCTGGTGGCCACCGGCAAAAGCCGCATTTTGTCGGACTCGTAGATCATTCTTTAATCCCCTTTAGAGGTTGAATTCCTTCATATCCGGTAGCTTGACCATAGGCTCACTTTCCTGTTCCTTGATGCTTCCTACATCCTCCTCCGTAGCAGTGGATTTAACGATTGCATAAGCATAAGTACATACCATAGGCATGTCTGAACAGTAGATACGTATCTCATATACACCCTCTTTTGCAGGAGCAGAATAAACACCATCAGTTGAAACCTCTCCTGTTCCGGGAGCTGTGAGCTCATATGTGATACTGCATGGATCCATATTGTTGAACTGAACTCCAAAGTAGTAGTTTTCTCTAGGTCTCATAACTACAGTAGGAGTCTTGGCAGTGATGGACTTGCCATAGTAATCTGCTGCCTCAAGCTCTTCTCCTGAAGGGAACTTGATAGCAACCCATCTGTAGGTAAGAACCAAAAAGTCCACATCTCTAAGAAGTCTTGCTGCAACAACAAAGCTTCCTTTATCATTAAGCACTCTTACAGCAGTCTCAGCGTCAACAAGCTGCTGAGCCTGTCTTGAAAAGAGCTCTGGATTACCATAAACAGTGCTCTTGGCACTTGCACCCAAGGTCTGATCCTGAGAAATATACTCATAGCCTATTGATACATAGACATTTCCCGATCCAAGGCCATGGGTGATCTCGCCCGAATACCTGATGTCACCCTTTCTTGCATCTCTTCCCAAAGGAATCTCAAGTACACCTGTTGCTACATTCTTAAGCTCTGACCCTGTGTACTCTACAACTGGAGCTTTGGATGGCTCAAAGGAAGACTCGCCGTGCTTTTCCTTAATATCTACTTCCTTATTGAAAAACTCCATGTAGTCATTTCTGATACCAGTCTGGGCAGGAAGGTCGATATACTGGTTCTTTTTAACCTCTCTTATGTTCTC
>CAMVJI010000124.1 GCA_947167765.1 uncultured Butyrivibrio sp.
GTTGAAAAATCTTGATTTATAGTTTAATATTAGTTAGTTGTTTGATGTAATGTAATTTAGGAGGATTTTTATGATTTCTGCAAGTGATTTCAGAAATGGTGTTACCATCGAGATCGATGGCAACGTATGTCAGATTATTGAATTCCAGCATGTTAAGCCTGGTAAGGGCGCTGCTTTCGTAAGAACCAAGCTCAAGGATATCATCAATGGCGGTGTTAAAGAGACAACATTCCGTCCTACTGAGAAGTTCCCTGCAGCAAGAATTGACAAGAAGGATATGCAGTATCTCTATCAGGATGGCGATATCTTCAACTTCATGGATTCAGAGACTTATGAGCAGATCGGTCTTACTAAGGATCAGATTGGTGATTCCCTTAAGTTCGTTAAGGAGAATGAGACTTGTAAGGTTATGAGCTACAACGGCAGCGTATTCGCAGTTGAGCCACCTATGTTCGTAGAGCTCGCAATTTCCGAGACAGAGCCTGGATTCAAGGGCGACACAGCTACAGGTGCTACTAAGCCTGCAACTGTTGAGACTGGTGCTACAGTAGCAGTTCCTCTCTTCGTTAACGAGGGAGATGTTATCAAGATCGATACAAGAACTGGTGAGTACCTTTCAAGAGTTTGATCTTATACGTAACCATATCTGACGCGGTAAGTCATAGTATATAGAAACTTAAGCAAGACAATAGATTTTTCCAAGGATTGATCTATTGTCTTTTTTTGCGCTTTTTTAGGCGCCTGGGGCATTCATTATTAGCCCTTTGGGGAGATGTCTTTTCACACATCAAAAAATGACTTAAGGAGAAACAGATATGGATATAAATAGAGTAAGTAATGAGGAATTAATTAAAGAGATCAAAGGTGGTAATGGTAAGGATAAAAGAGATTACATGGGACTTACAGAGTTCTGCAGGACTGTTGCAGAACTGGTAATTAGCTCCCTGGGAGATGGCTATAGGGCTGTCAATAAAGAGATCATCAAAAACAATGGTGTTGTTTATCATGCGCTTCTTATCAGCAAGGAGGGCAGGAGCATTGCACCAACTATCTATATAGATCAGTTCTATGAGGTTTACAAAAATGGAATGCCACTTAAGAAGGTGGTGATGGAGATCCTTACAATGTACAGAAACTCAATGCCCAAAACAGACCTTGATATGGACTTCTTTTTTGACTTTGCAAAGGTGTCGGACAAGCTTTTTTTCAAAGTGGTGAACTATGAGAAGAACAAGAAGAAGCTTGAAAATGTGCCCTACAGAAAGCTCATGGACATGGCTATGGTGCCTCTTTGCAGGATGAAGAATGAGGTGCTTGGTGAAGGCGTGATCACTATCGACTACGACCATCTAAAGAGCTGGGAGATTTCAGAGGATGAGCTGTGGGAGAACATCGGAGAGCATGCAGGCAGTGTTGCGCCTCCTAAGGTTACAGGGCTTGTGGATTTTCTTGAGCGTATGGCAGGTCAGAGACTTGATATGGGACCACTTTGCGGGATCAGAGTCGTGACCAACACATCAGGAAATCTTGGAGCAAGTGCAGCTTTTTATCCAGGTGTTCTTGAGGAACTGGCAGATGACATGGAAAGTGATCTGTACATTATCCCATCATCTGTCCACGAGACGCTGGTAATTCCTGATCCGGAGCTTGGGATGGATGTTGAGTGCCTGAAGGATATGATCCACGAGGTAAATTCTACCACAGTGGCAGAAGAGGAGGTTTTAAGCGACAACCTCTACCGCTATGACAGGGAGAGCGGAAAGCTCTTTGTTGTGAAAGCAAGCTGATTGGCTGTACGAAAGGCCAGACAATAAATAAGGGAATAAGCCAAATGTGTTTGGCTTATTCCCTGACAATAAAAATGCACCCGACTGGACTCGAACCAGCAACAAAGGCGTCGGAGGCCTACGTTTTATCCATTAGACTACGGGTGCACATACAATATTCATATTCTAGCACAAAATATGAACAAGTGCCATGAATAACAGCGTTTTTGAATGCTGACAAAGCTGTGACAAACTTGACTTGACCTGCGATTATATATAAAATCAGAGTGTTGTATTATGATTTCCAGAGGTTTATTTAAATGAAAAAGAAGAAAAATGACATTACCAATTGGCGTAATGAAAAGAAGGATATCTGGGCAATCCTTGGAGATAACAAAAAATATCTTATGCCCGCAATACTGATCGTAGCAGTTGCCATTACTATAGTAGTAGCAGTAAGCGCTAATAAAAGAGCTGCGCAGGTAGCTCAGTCCACTGCATCTACATCTGAGGTTTCTACCTATGAGATACCTGATGTAACGATGGAGGAGAATGCATATCCAGATGTTAATGCACTGGTTGAGAAGTACTATGCAGCATTAGCAGAGGGAGATGAAGAGACACTTTTACAGATCTACAGAGGTCTTGATGAAACTGAGATACTTAAGTCAGTTGCAGCTTCAGAGTATATTGAGAAGTTTGATAACATCACAGTTTATACCAAGCCAGGTCCTGTAGAGGGAAGCTACGCAGCATACGTTTACAATGAAGTTAAGCTCTACGACTACGACGGCTATTTACCTGGTCTTGAGACTTTATATATCTGTACTGATGAGAACGGCGATCTGTATTTCAACGGCGATATTGCAGATGCCAATGAGATCGAGTACTTAAAGCAGATCAATGTTCAGGCTGATGTCATCGACCTCAACAACAAGGTTGCATCCAGCTATAACGAGATGGTAAGCGCTGATGAGAAGCTTGCAGAGATTCTTACCAAGATGCGTTCTTCCCTGCAGGTATCAGTTGGTGAAGCTCTTGCTACATCAGAAGGCGCATCTACAGAGGAAGATGGTTCAGCTGAAGCTTCTGAGGAAGAGAGCACTGAGCCAGAGGTTAAGACTGTAACCACAAGGACCATCAAGGCTACAGACGTTATCAATATCAGAAGCTCAGATTCTGAAACTGCTGACGTTCTTGATAAGACTGAGAAGGGGCAGGAGTTTAAGGAACTTGAGGCACTGGCTAACGGCTGGAGCAAGATTGAATACAAGGGAAAAACAGCTTACGTCAAGACAGAGTTTTTTGACGTAGTATCAACAGAAACTGTGGAAGTAGAAAACACAGATGATGATAGCACCCAGGAGGCTGATGCAGAGAGTTCAGCTGCAGCTTCTTCATCTTCCAGCATAGAGGCTTCAGCAGCTTCAACCGCATCATCAACAGCTTCTTCATCTGCGTCAAGCTCAGCATCCAAGGTTTCTTCTGCTAAGACTGGCAAGATGACTGTTACAGAGTCCATCAGGTTCAGAAAAGAAGCAAGCACAGATTCAGAAGTTCTTGCAACTATCTATGGCGGAGAAACTGTCAATGTAGTAGAGCAGTACTCCAATGGTTGGGCTAAAATAGAGTATAATAAGAAGACAGGATATATTAAGTCAGAGTTTCTTAGAGAATAAAGAAATATCCAGGTAGGAGGGACATTAGATGTTCGGACGCGTAAAAGTTGCTATCATGGGAACTGGCAAGATTGCAGGTGTTATGGCAGATACCCTGAAGGGAATGAAAGGTGTTACCTGCTATGCAGTAGGCTCCAGGACCATGGAGAATGCTGAGAAATTCGCCAAGTTTTATGGCATCAAGAAGGCCTATGGCTCATACCAGGAACTGGTGGATGATCCAAAGATCGACCTTGTATACGTGGCAACACCTCATTCCGAGCATTTTGAGAATGTTAAGCTTGCCTTAAACGCAGGAAGGAACGTTATCTGCGAGAAGGCATTTATGTTAAACGAATCTCAGGCAAAAGAGGTTTTTGATCTTGCTAAGGAAAAGAATCTTCTTCTTACTGAGGCTATCTGGACCAGGTATATGCCAATGAGAACCAAGCTCTTAGAGGTCCTTGGAAGTAACGTCATTGGCGAGCCAACTATGCTCACAGCCAATTTGGGCTACAACATTTCTTATAAAGAGAGAATAGCTAAACCAGAGCTTGGAGGCGGAGCTCTCCTTGATCTTGGAGTTTATGTCCTTAACTTTGCCTCAATGGTCTTTGGCAATGATATTTCAGACATTGCATCTATCTGTACTTTCAACAACCTTGGAATGGATATGCAGGATAGTATCACACTTCGCTATGCAAATGGCAAGATGGCAGTTCTTAATGCAACAGCCCTTGCAAATAGTGACAGAAGCGGTATTATCTATGGCACTAATGGCTACGTTGTAGTTGAGAATATCAATAATCCTGAATCTATCACTGTCTACGACAATGCATATAAGAAGGTTGCTACTTACAAGAGACCCAAGCAGATTTCAGGTTATGAATACGAGATAGAGGCCTGCGTTAAGGCTATCTCAGAAGGGTGGACTGAATGCCCGCAGATGCCTCATTCAGAGTCTCTTAAGATCATGAACATGATGGATTTCATCAGAAAGAGCAATAATATAAGGTTTGCTGTTGATGATGAAAATAAGATAACAGAAACTCCTTCTATGGAGAATTCTGATATGCAGCTGCCTGATGCTCCTTTGGGCGAGGATGACGATTTGCAGGCAGCTTCAGAGGACGATGCATAACTTGCGTCGTCAGCGGGGAGTGTATGAAGAGAAAGTTTCTACCAATAATCCTGATTTTAATGCTTTTCATTAATCAGTTTTCTTTTGTTAGCTTGGCTTACGAGAGCCTGTCAGAGCTTTATGAGCGTGAAGCTGAGACTCAGCAGGCTATTTCCAATCTTGAGAAGCAGACAAAAGAAACTAAGGATGCCATAAGTGCTCTTCAGGGGCAAAAAGAGCAGACACAGGCCAGTGTCAACAATCTGGAAAACCAGAAAGGAAGCCTTCAGAGCACCATCAATGGTTATTCCAGTAAGCTCACAACCCTTGATGAGGAAATCTCTGAGGCAGAGGATGCCATGGCGGAGGTTTCTGCTGAAATAGTCAAGCTCAATAATGAGCTCTTTGAGGCGCAGCAGCAGGAAAAGGACAGATACGAGGCATTAAAAAAGAGGCTTAAGAACACCTACGAGAGCGGCGGAACAGGCGGCCTTGTTCGCGTCCTTTTAGAGTCTAAATCTCTTGGTGAACTACTTACCAAGTCTGAATACCTAAATGCAATAGTCAGGTATGATCGTCAGAAAATAGCTGAATTTCAGGAACTGCAGGCCGATATAGAGGCCAAGAAAAAGGTTGTTGAAGAAAGAGAAGCAGAGCTTGATGCTTATCAGGATCAGCTCGATGAAAAGCATGACGAGCTTGAGGGCCTTACCAATCAGGTAATGGGGCAGCTTTCTGCCACCAACAGTTCCCTTAAGAATGAGAAAAATAAGCTTGCTGATTACGACAGTCAGCTTGCGTCTCTTGATGAAAAGATGAAAGCCCTTGAGTCTCAGGTAGCAGCTGCTCAGGCAAAGCTTGCTCAGCAGATTGCT
This sequence comes from uncultured Butyrivibrio sp., assembly GCA_947167765.1. Classification (GTDB taxonomy): domain Bacteria; phylum Bacillota; class Clostridia; order Lachnospirales; family Lachnospiraceae; genus Butyrivibrio. The sequence goes on from CAMVJI010000124.1 coordinate 5,420, forward strand.
GAAAGGCTTGCTCTTACCAAGGAAGATCTGGGCGGTGCCTACAATGCCAGCGACACAGAGCTTGTGTGGCTTGCAGCTACCATCCAGGCGGAGGCAGATGGAGAGTCCTATACTGGTAAGCTGGGAGTTGGCTCAGTTATCATGAACAGAGTCAAGAGTTCGGCCTTTCCTAACACTGTAATTGGAGTTATCACTCAGAACATGCAGTTTGCTTCCTACAGATCTGGTAAGGTAGAACTCTTTGTAGAAAGAGGTCCTAACTCCACCTGCGTAAGGGCTGCACAGGAAGTTCTTGGAGGTGCACGTATCGGTGACTACCTTTTCTTTATGACTAAGTACTGGGCTGATTACTACAGGATCACTTCCTACACCATGATAGGCAACCATGCTTTCTTTTACAGATGGGAGACTTATGAGGCTCCAGAACCTGAGCCTGAGCCTTCAGAGGATGCTCAGCCCGAAGAAAGCAGTGGCGATTCAGGAGAGTCGGAGTCTTCGGAAGAACAACACGAAGAGTCATCAGATGATTCAGATGATGACGGAGATGATGATGGAGACGATGACGGTGGTGACGACGGCGGTGGAGACGACGGAGACTAAAGCCGATAAGATGATCTGAGAGTAATGTTTTTTAAATAAATGACAATAAAAATCGCCAGGAGAAATAGAAATTCTCCTGGCGATTTGCTATATCTGCAATTATCAGGTATTAAACAATACCCTGAGCCTTCATAGCCTCTGCAACCTTGAGGAAGCCTGCGATGTTGGCACCTGCTACGTAGTTGCCTTCCATGCCGTACTTTCTAGCTGCATCGTCGATGTTGTGGTAGATGTTTACCATGATCTGCTTAAGCTTAGCATCAACTTCTTCGAAGGTCCATGAAAGTCTCTCAGAGTTCTGGCTCATCTCAAGAGCTGATGTTGCAACACCACCTGCGTTTGAAGCCTTACCACAAACGAAGAGAACCTTGTTCTGCTGGAAGTACTCAGTAGCCTCGATAGATGTAGGCATGTTAGCGCCTTCGCATACAGCCTGTACGCCGTTAGCAACAAGCTGCTTAGCATCGTCGATAAGAAGCTCGTTCTGTGTAGCGCAAGGAAGAGCAACGTCACATTTAACTGACCAAACACCCTTGCCCTCGTGGTACTCTGCAGACTTTCTAGCTGCTGCGTACTCTGTAAGACGAGCTCTCTTAACTTCCTTAACTTCCTTAAGAAGAGCAACATCGATTCCTTCTGGATCATAGATCCATCCTGTAGAATCTGAACATGTAACAACCTTAGCACCAAGCTGCTGAGCCTTCTCGATAGCGTAGATAGCTACGTTACCAGCACCAGATACAACAACTGTCTTGCCCTTGATGTCAGAGCCGTTGCACTTTAAAAGCTCCTCTGTAAGGT
>CAMVJI010000125.1 GCA_947167765.1 uncultured Butyrivibrio sp.
TTTCAGAGTATCTAAGGGAGCATTTAAAGCTGTCATTTAGCATTCAGACTTTCACGGAAAAAGAAGAGTTTATGGCTTTTTTGGAAAGTGAAGAAGTATCGCTTCTGGTAGCATCAAGTAGTGCAAGTCTTGGACTTGAAGAGACACTTCGGGACAGATGCGGATCTGTGATGATCCTGGAGGAAGAGGATTTTAAAGGTCCCTCAGGATGGGATGATAATGACGGCTTTTTTCACATGAGTAAGTATCTTCCTGCGGGAAAGATCCTGGAAAAGATCCTTACAGTGTGCATGGAGAGTCCTGATGGTTTTTCTGATCTTGGCATCAGGCACATGGAAAACGACTGCAAGGTCATAGGTCTTTATACACCACTTTCTGGAAGCGGGCAGACAACGCTGGCAGTTCAGATGGCTGAGCAGCTTGCAAGAACCAATAAGACCATATTTATAAGCTTTGAGAGTTTTTCTGCACTTACAAGGACCTTTGATAGCGAGGCAAAGCAGGACATCACAGATATGATGTACTACGCTGACTGCGAGAGAGATAAGTTCTGCATCTATCTTGAGAAGATCAAGATAAGAAAATATGGAGTTGATTACATTGCGCCAGCTAAAACTGCCATGCAGATAAAGGAGATGGGATATGAGAAGGTAAGGGAGCTGATAGCTCTTTTATCGAGGGAAGCAGGATATGAATATGTGATCCTGGATCTTAAGGATTACCCAGAAGGCTTCTTTGATATACTGTCCATGTGTGACGTGCTCTATACCATAGGCAGAAACAACTCAGCGGACCAGTATCGGATGGGCAAGTACAACAAGGTTCTTTGCGAAAATGGCTACGAGGAAGTCCTTTCAAAGACTGTGAGGTGCTTTTTTCCTGATGATTGCGGCGGTGCTTCATACAAAAAGCATGTTGGAGAGCTCATAAAGAAGGGGCAGGAGGTGCTGCTTCTTGGAGCATAACTTGGATGAGCTGAGAGTCAGGATCAAGGAAGAGGTGCTAAGGAGCCTTGATTTTTCCAGGGAGATAAGCGATGAGGAGCTGTTTGAGCTCATAGACACTGAGATAGGGAGCCTTCTTAGGGACAAGGCGCTGCCAGTCAGTGCCAAAAAGACCCTCAGGATGAATGTGTATCATTCCATAAGAAAGCTGGATGTACTCCAAAGTCTTGTGGATGACCCTTCTATCACGGAGATAATGGTCAACGGTACCGACAATATCTTCATCGAAAAAGACGGTAAGATATGTGAGTCGGGTCTTCATTTTGAATCAAGACAGCGCCTTGAGGACGTAGTTCAGCAGATTGTTGCATCCTGCAACAGAGTAGTCAATGAATCATCGCCAATAGTGGATGCAAGGCTTGAAAATGGATCTCGAGTAAACGTTGTATTATCACCAATTGCCCTAAATGGTCCCATTGTCACCATAAGAAGATTCCCAGACCAGCCTATCACCATGAAAAGACTGATAGAACTAGGATCGATCTCTGAATATCTTAAAAGCTATATCGAAGTGCTGGTTAAAGCCGGGTATAACATCTTTATTTCTGGAGGAACAGGGTCTGGAAAGACCACCTTTCTAAACGCACTATCTGATTTTATTCCAAAGGATCAAAGACTTATCACAATTGAAGATAACGCTGAGCTTCAGATACGAGGTGTACCAAACCTGGTAAGGATGGAGGCGCGAAACGCTAATGTGGAGGGTTGCAGGCCCATCACCATAAGGGACCTCATAAAGTCTTCTCTTCGAATGCGCCCGGACTGGTTGGTGGTGGGAGAGGTCAGGGGCGATGAGTGCGTTGATATGCTCCAGGCCATGAATACAGGTCACATGGCCATGAGTACAGGTCACGCTAACAGCGCTACAGATATGCTCTCAAGAATTGAGACTATGGTGCTCATGGGGATGGAGATCCCTCTTTCTGCGGTAAGAGGCCAGATTGCCTCAGGTATCGATATTGTGGTCCACCTTGGAAGACTTCGTGACAGGAGCAGAAAGGTCCTTGAAATATGCGAACTTGAAAAGGAGCTTGATGAAAGAAGCGGAAGGATCAGGGTTAACACCCTGTTTAAGTTTGAGGAGAGTGAGAGTATGAGCAAAGAAAAAGTAATTGGGAAATGGAGGAAAGTTGGTGAACTTAAAGCTACTGAAAAACTTTTGGCAGCAGGTCTCAGACTGCCGTCCAGGTAAAAGTGATATCCCGATATTTCTTCAGGGTATATTTATTGCCTTTATGTTTGGGGAGCTGTTTTACGATTCGCTTCTGGCAGTACTTATTCTTTCACCAGTATGTCTTTTCTGGTTTGTCTATCAAAAGAAGCGGCAGAATGAAAGAAACAGGCGCCTTGTGGGCATACAGTTCAGGGACGCCATAAGCTCTGTCCTTACCTGTTTAAAGGCGGGGTATTCTGCAGAGAACGCATTTATTGAGGCTTGCCACGATATGGAGATGCTTTATGGGAAAAAGAGCCTTATCTACAGCGCACTTACAAAGCTAAAGAAGGGGCTAAAGAACAATGTTCCAATAGAAAAGCTCATCTACAAAATGGGGAAGGATACAGGTAACCCTGATATTTTGGACTTTGCGGAAGTGTTTGCCGTGGCAAAGAAAAGCGGAGGCAACTTAACCCAGATAATAGGCCGCACCATTTCTGTGATCTCTGAAAAGATGGATGTGGAAAAAGAGATCGACGTGCTGATAAGCGCAAAGAGGATGGAGGCCAGGATAATGAATCTGGTGCCATTTTTCATAATTTTTTACATAAGTCTCACCAGTTCTGGTTTTTTTGATCCTCTATATCACAATCTGTTTGGAATCATCTTCATGACCGTATGTGCAGGTCTGTACATCACAGCGTATCTTATGTCAGAAAGGATAGTGAACATAAATGTCTAAGCTTTTCTTTTTGTATCTGATAATTCCGATCCTTATGCTGGTTTTGTTCTTATTATCAAAGGATCTGGACCTTCCTGAAAGAGTGGAGGATACAGGCATAAGCCGCGTATTTCTTAAGATTTCTCTTTATATTTTCCAAAAATTAAAGGAAAGACCATTTTCTTTTTCCAGAGAAAAGATACGAACTTACCTTGGGACGCTGGAGCACAGAAAGGACCTTGAGAGCCTTGAGACTGAGTACTTTATCAGAAAAATAAGTATCGTTCTTTTGATGGCTACTGCTGGGAGCTTTTTGTCACTGATGTTGTGCATAAGTTCAGGAACTGAGGGAAAGATCACTGAAAAAGGAAGCCTTGAAAGAAGTGACTTTGGAGGAAAAGAGTATGGCGTTGACCTGGTGGCCAGCGACGAAGCCGGAAATGAGCTTGGGCAATATCATCTTTCTGTGGAAACAAGAGTTTTTACTGACGAAGAGGCAGGGAAGTTGTTTGAGCTTGCATCCAGGGAGCTTGAAGCGGTGGTCCTTAATGGCAATGAGAGTTTTGACAGGGTCACAACAGATCTTTATCTTCCAGAGACCATAGAGGGATTTCCCTTTGACATAAGGTGGAAGCTTGATAACTACGAGGTTATGCATTTTGATGGACGGCTCATTGAGGAGAAGATCCCTGAAGAAGGTGTGGTGGTTGAGCTTGTGGCTAATTATAGCTACAAAGATCTTCGCTATCAGCAGGTGTTTTATGCAAATATCCTGCCAAAGGTCTTAAATCCTGCAGAAAGGGCCTATGTAGAAATAGAAAAGATGCTCCGAAGTGCTGATGAAGAGTCGGCTGAGGATGAGGAGATACTCCTTCCAGGGAGTTATGAAGATCATCAGATCATATGGAGTCAGAAATTAAAGGATAACAGTTTACTTTTACTTCTTCTTACGCTTATTGGAGGCGCCGCTTCATATGTCCTAAAGGACAAGGAGCTTAAAAAGACCATGGAAGAGAGGCAGCAGGAGCTATTGTCAGATTATCCCCAGTTTGTATCAAAACTTGTTTTGTACATGGGAGCAGGTATGACAGTAAGGAACGTGTTTGAGAAACTCTCATTTTCCTATGTGAAAAAGCGGGAAAACGGCGGGGAAAAAAGATACCTCTACGAGGAGATACTAAGGGTAAACAGAGAACTTAAGACCGGGGCATCAGAGAGCGAGGCCTATGAAAGGTTTGGCGCAAGGTGTGCTACGAAGCAGTACACCAGATTATCTACTCTTTTATCCCAGAACATAAGGAAGGGCAATGGCGAGCTCCTTTCTCTTCTATCAGAAGAATCGAAAAAGGCCTTTGAAGAGAGAATGGATAAGGTCAAGAAAACAGGTGAGGAAGCTGGAACAAAGCTTTTATTACCAATGATAATCATGCTGGTAATTGTCATGGCAATGATAATGATCCCGGCGTACATGGCATTTTAATAACAATGGAGGAAAAGAAAAATGAATAAATTAAAGAATGTTGGAAAAAAGATCACAAATGGAGCTTTGAAATTTTGGAAGGATGAGTCTGGAATGGGCACAGTAGAGGTAATCCTTATCATCGTAGTGCTTATTGGCCTGGTAATCGTATTTAAAGAACAGATCTCCGGAATCGTAGAAGATGTGTTTAAGACCATCAGAGAGGATACACGTGTTATCACGAACTAAGGGATATCTCACGGTTTACCTGTCCTTGTCTATTATGATCATCATGACTCTTATCCTGGTTCTCTTTCAGGGCGCCAGGATAGGAGCAGTCAAGATGAAAACAGAGTGCACGGCAGATATTGCCATGAACTCGGCTCTTGCAGAGTACAACAGAAAGCTTTACGAGCAGTACGGACTTCTTTTTGTTGATACCTCCTATGGCACGGACTATCCATCCATCATAAACACGGAGGAACACCTTTCCTATTACGTGAAAAAGAATCTTGACAGGAAGCTTGGAGGCAAGTTCATAGGGGCCAGCAGTGTCTTTTCCATGTATCTTAAAGACCTTCATATTACCGGAAGCTCTTTTGCCATGGATAATAACGCAGCGGTACTAAAGCGCAATATCCTTGCCTATATGGCATCTGAGCCGATTGAGGGACTTTTGTCTGATGTGACAGGGAATGTGGATATGATCGAGGGAAGCTCACTTACTACCACCGATGTGGAAGAGATGGCCAGAGAAAATCAGGATCTTATAGATTCCTTTGAGCTTCCTACCATTATCAATGAAGAGGGTGAGGAAGAGGAGCTGTCGCTGGGCAATCCTGCAGATGCAGTGCATTCACTGAAGGGAATTGGAGCCCTGAACCTGGCAGTCAAGGATAAAAGCGCCATATCGAGGCAGCGGGTGGACCTTGGCAGTTACTCATCAAGAAGAAAGCTAAACAAAGGCACGGGACTTGATGATCAGGAGGATATTTCTTTTACGGAGAACCTTCTTTTAGAGCAGTACTACTACGAAAAATGTTCAAGGTATCTTGGGGAGATGGATAAAGCTCTTTTGAAATATCAGCTTGAATACCTATGTTTTGGCTTTGACAGCGACTTTGAGAATCTGGACAAGATGGCTTCAGAGCTTTTGTTTATCAGGGAAGCGGCCAATATGCTATATCTTTTTAGCTGCGAACCAAAGGTCGCTGAGGCAGATGCAGTAGCCAGCGCTCTTACAGCAATACTATTTGTTCCTGAGTTAAAGGATCCGGTAAAATACTCGATCCTCTTTGCCTGGACTTTTGCTGAGAGCATATCGGATCTTAACATCCTGTTCTCTGGAGGGAGAGTTCCGCTGTTTAAGAGCGATTCCACCTGGAGGCTGAGTCTTATGAGCATGCTGTCCTTTAGGGATCATCTTGGCGGAGGCGATCTTGGAGAAGGGCTCTACTACAAGGACTACCTCCGGGCGAGACTCTTTTTGGTTTCCCCTGACCTCAAGATAAAAAGGATGGCAGACATAATTGAAATGGATTTAAGAAGGACGGAAGGGAATGGAAATTTTAAGATCGACCACTGTCTTGATGTCTTTCGGGCAGAGATCCATGTGGGCACAAGATGGGGATATGACGTAAAGATAGAAAGGATTTACGGTTATGAAGAGTAGGGAAAAAGGCTTTCGCGGTTCAATGACAGTTGAAGCTTCCATGGCACTTCCGCTTTTCATATTTTTCTTTGTGAACATCATGACTCTTTTCAACATACTGAAGGTACAGGTGGATATCGAAGCTGCTCTGCACCAGACTGGGAGCGAACTTACAATCAGGGCATATGACCTTAGGTTTGGAAAAGAAAAGCTATCCGGCGATGATGATAGCGGATCTGTTGATGCTATCGCAGGAGCTGGGGGCATCGTCTACGCCAGAGAGAAAATACGGAAGTATCTTGGCGAAGGGATAGATAAAAGCTGCATAAGTGGCGGATTTGACGGAATCAGTTTTTTGCAGTCCCAGGTTCTTTTAGGCAATGACATTGTTGACCTGGTTATGGACTACAAGGTCCATCCTATGATACCAGTCATTGGCTTTAAGGAAATCCCTGTAGAAGGCAGATTTTATGGCCACGCCTGGACTGGATATGACATTAGTATGGGGCTTGTCACTGAGGGCAGCGAGGAAGAAATGGTGTATGTCACAGAGAACGGGGAAGTTTATCACAGGGATGTTGACTGTGTGCATCTGAAGATCAAGGTGGAAAGTGTGGACAAAAAAGACTTATCCCACCTAAGAAACAGGGATGGAAAGATATACTACGCCTGCGAATACTGCGGCGGAAACGTAGGTGCAGGGAATGTGTTCATCACAGGCTTTGGCACAAGGTATCACACAAGCGTAAGCTGCCCTGGTCTTAAAAGAAAGATCTACACCATACCAA
>CAMVJI010000126.1 GCA_947167765.1 uncultured Butyrivibrio sp.
GGGAAAGGAGGTAAACCATGAACGGTGTTACACAACACTACATTATAGATTTCTCCTCCAACAATAACTTTGTCCAGGTGCCAGCAATGCAAGGTGATGGTAATGATGTCAGATATATAGAAATCGAGATGATTGAAAACGGAAAGCTGTATACCGTGGATCCCGATGATACATATATCACCATTGCCGGAACTAAGCCTGATGGTACAGAGGTATGGAATAACTGTGAGCTTACAGATGAAGGATATCTGCTTGTGAAGATAACCTACCAGATGACCACAGTCCCAGGGCGAAGTGATTATCAGATAGTTCTGTTCTCTGATAAACAAAACAATCAGTTGAAATCATTCCCATTTATCTTACTTGTAACTCCAGCGACATTCAATCCGTCATATATCATGTCTCAGAATGAATTTGAGGCATTGGCGCAGTTTACAACTGCAGCCCAGGAAGCGGCCGAATCAGCTGCACAAAGTGCGGCAGACGCAGAACTGGCAGGAACGATAGGTATTATGAATATCCGGTCAGTAGATGGTCATCTGATCTTTGAGAAGAATGACCATTGGCGTGGCAGCTTTGCGATAATCAACGGAACAAACCTGGAAGTAACTTGGGAATAGAAAGGAGAATACTATGGCAACCAAACAAGATTTAGGTCTTGTCACCTCGTATGGTTATGCTGTTGCCGGAGGATATAGGGGTTCGGAAGAACAGTATAAGATATACCTTGCTACTCTGCCCCAGTATACTTCCAATGCACAAGCTTCAGCCGAAGCAGCTGCAGCATCAGCTGAAACCGCAAGGAATCAGGCTAATAACGCTGCAACATATTATTCCAACACTGTTAATGTTTACAACCAGACTGTAACAGAGGCTCAAAAGGCAAAACAGTCAGAAGACAAAGCGGAAGAATATGCAGCAGACGCAGCCCAGTCTATGGCTCAGGCAGCACAGCATAAGGCTGATGCAAATGCAAGTGCTATAGCTGCTGAGAACTCTGCGGATTCCGCACATGATGCAGCGCAGCAAGCAATCCAGGCTCAGGGTAAAGCAGAAACTGCGGAACATAATGCAGAAGTTCATGAGCAGAATGCAACAGAATCTGCAAGAGAAGCCGCTGAATCTGAGGAGAATGCAGAAGCATATGCAAATGCATCAAGCGATTCTGCTATTGCCTCAAACAACAGTGCTGTTCTTTCAGAAAGCTGGGCTGTTGGTGGCACGGGAACAAGACCGGGAGAAGATACTAATAACTCAAGGTATTGGTGTGATCAGTCAAAGCGTCATGCAGATGATTCTGCTGATAGTGCAGACAGCTCTGCTCTCTCCGCTTCCAATGCGGCAACATCAGAGACTAATGCAGCGGTATCAGAGTCAAATGCAAGTACATCAGCAACAGCAGCAAACACATCAAGACAGCTTGCTGAAGATGCGAGAGACACTGCTTCATCTGCTAGTGCTGACGCAGTAAGTGCGGCCCAGGCAGCCAATGATGCTCTTCAGGAAATAAGAGACATTTCTGCAACTGCAAAGTTTGAAGTCGATTTCAATAACGGAAGGCTGGTTTACAGCTCAGCTGATTATAAGTTCGAGATAGACCAGACAACCGGACAATTACAATGGGAGGTAGCGTAAATCATGATTAACGCCGGACGAGTACTTATAATCCCTCGTGGTGAGTATGATCCAGCCTACACATACGAGATGCTTGATCTCGTATCGTTTAACGGCAGTTCATATATCGCAAAGGGAAGTACAACAAACAATCCACCCACTAACACAGCCTACTGGCAAGTAATTGCTCTGGGTGGTGATACTTCAAAGGCTATTGCTAACTTCGCATATGTTGAGACAACAGCGATAGCTACCCGCGAATATCAGGTAGGCGAATACCTTATTGACCTTAATGAATACCTTAAGAAAGTCACAGCTCATATCGACATTGGTGACAATATCATCGATGGCACAAATGTAACAACTACTACAGTGGCTGAAGCAATCGGTGACATTAAGCAGCTTCTTGAGGACACCGTTGCTGTTATGGCTATGCTGAAGCCTGCTAGTAGGCTGACCGCTCAGACTGACCTTAACACACTTACAGACATCGGTGAATACGGCAAGTCTGCAGCAGACTTCTTTGTAACCAATGCTCCACTTGGAATAGACAGTGTTCCAAGTGCTACATTCAGGCTGAGAGTTGAAAAGGGTTCAGACGGAAATAATAAGATTCTTCAGACACTGAGAACAGATAAGAACAAGACATACACAAGAGCTTATCAGAACTCAGGCTGGACTGACTGGATAACGGATGAGACCAAGCTGACATTTGATGGGCTTACAGCAGAGTGGAATGCGTTGACTCCTGAAGAGATGGCTCTCTACAGATACGTAATTCTTACCGATGACTGAGATAAATTAACGGAGGTATAAACGATGAGTGTAAATATTTACGATCCTTCGACCGGACAACTCAAAAGAGTTGATAAGGGTACAGAATTTACCGGAGCTACTTCATCAGCTGCCGGTAAAAGCGGTATCGTTCCAGCTCCAGCTGCTGGAAAACAAAATGCGCTCTTAAAGGGCGATGGTACGTGGGATTCGCTTCTCGATGATCTCGGACTTTCCATAGTGAATGGTGAAGTCTGCCAGACATACACAACTACATAAGTTATATAAGGAGGAAAAATAATGAGTACAGTTACAAAACCACTTGCAAAAGATGAAACACTTGCAAGAATTGCTACAGCCCTTGAGGCTCAGGGTGTCCTGAATCAGCTTGATACAGATGATAAATCATCTTATGTAGCTGCTATCAACGAAGTCCTTACAAAGACATTGGATGTTAAGGCACACCTTTGCCATAACATTCCTCGTCTTGTTCCAAAGGACATCACATCATATTACAGAGATGGAAGTATCTGGGACAGACTTAACGGTACAAACGGATACGAGCTTTACGAAGATCTCTTTGTAGGTGACTACTTCGAGATGACAGAGGCTATCTCTGCATACAATCAGAACTCACAGTATCAGGCTGTTGGTTCTAAGTATGTAACCATCGCTGGTATCGATATGCACTTTGGAGATGGTGACGGTCAGGATTCTGTTGGTACTATCACATATCACCACCTTGACATGGTACCTGGTAAGGGATTCGACACATCTGCCGCACAGCATTTTGGCAGAAGCCGTATGAATGCTACAAATACTACAGAGAATGGATATGTTGGTTCTGAGATGAACGCAACAACAATCGGACCAGTTACAACAACTGGTAAGAGAGCTTCTGTAGATTCAACTGCAACAATCAATGAACAGCTTGTTGCTGAGTTCGGCACACATCTTAAGAAGCAGCGTGTATGGCTTTCTAACAGCATGAACACAAACGGAGCAAGCCATGTAAATGGACAGACCGGATGCGCAAATGGAGCTGCTTGGGTGACTGTCCAGGCTGTTCTTATGAGTGAGGTTGAGGTTTATGGTTCTGTAGCATGGGCTACAACTGGCTACGATGTTGGTAACCAGAACAAGCAGCTTCCACTCTTCGCTAATTCAAAAGTGGCTATGAACAATAGAAGTGCATACTACTGGCTGACAGGAATAGCGTCTTCTGCTTATTTCTGCTTTTGCTACAGCACTGGCATTAGCACCTGCGGCGCCGCTTCTTACGCCGACGCTTATGTTCGTCCCCGCTTCATCTTAGCGGCGTAAGCGCGAAATCTAGAATCTCCCGCCCTTACCAGGGCGGGAACATTTTTTTGAGGATTTTTTGATCATGTCAGTAATAAAGAATTTGAGAAACCTCTCAAGCATGGAATTTTATAAAAATGCAATCCAGATGCGAAGGGAATTGACCGAATGGATGATGCGAGATTTCGGAACCGTACGGAATAAGAAATCACTTCACTCAGTTATCAAAGATATATCACAAGAGGACGAACAGATATTAACTGAGGTTTTCCAGAAATATGGGAAGAATATAAACCGTGGATTCCAGTATGAGTACCCTGAATGGCTTGTGGATTTTGAGAGGGATAAACTAGTTGAGTTACTACAGACGCTCGTGGAGAACATTACAAGGGCTAACTGTATTTATGTCAGTAAAGGCAATAATACAGAATACGAGTTGAGGCGTAAGTATCAGGATATTGCGATAGGGTGTTGCTACGCATTATATGCAGAACTGCAGTATATAGCAGAGTCATTCCGAATAGATCTCAATAAATTAGTTCCATTATTAGAGAGCATTGAAAAAGAGGTTGATCTGTTAAAAGGATGGAGACAAAAAGATAACAAACTTAAAGGGTAAGGTCTGTTAGCGTCTTCTGCTAATTTCTGCAATTGCAACAACAATGGCAATAGCAACTACAACAACGCTTCTAACGCCAACAATTATGTTCGTCCCCGATTTAATGACACACAAAAGACCTTTTAGGCCGCGTGTGCTCTTGAAGGAGACCTTATCCTGTCCTGAATAAGGCAAATGACTTTCACGATGCTGTCAGATACGTCTGGTACAGCTATCAACGTGGGGGATTTAAAACATAATAAAAGAGGATTTTTGTCGCTATGTTTGAACTTTTAACAGATATGAACCTCTTGTACGATGCTTTCGAGAAAAGTAAAAAGGGTGTGGGCTGGAAATGCTCTATCCAGAAATATGAATCAAATGTATTGCCAGAACTTTTAAAGATTCGTCATGCTCTGATGAATGGAACTTACAAGCAGAAACCTTTCTTCGAATTTGATATCAACGAACGTGGCAAACACAGACACATAAAATCTCTGCATATCTCAGACCGGGTGTTGCAGAGATGTCTGTGTGATAACATCTTAAACCCAATCTTTTATCAGTACCTTATCTATGATAATGGCGCAAGTGTAAAGGGAAAGGGTATTGATTTCACAAAGAGACGATTGGTAGCACACTTGCAGAAATACTATAGAAAGCATGGAAATAAGGGCTATATTCTGGTCCTTGACTTCAAGAAGTTTTTCGACAGTATTCCGCATGAACAATTAATGGAACTGGTTGAAAAGAAAATTCCTGATGAAAGAGTCATCGCGCTTATAAGGCATATGGTGGACTCATTCGGTGAAGAAGTATCTTTAGGTATCGGCAGCCAGGTGTCGCAAATCTTCGGCATCTACTATCCCACTTATATCGACAACTACATAAAGATAGTCAAAGGATGCAAATATTATGGTCGTTATATGGATGACCTCTATGTGATCCATGAGGATAAAGAGTTTCTTCAGCAATTGAAGAATGAACTGATTGAAATGGCAGCCATGATGGGACTGACCGTTAATGTCAAGAAAACTCATATCCATAGAATTGACAAGGGCTTCACCTTTGTGAAAATACGCCATATTGTAACACCTACCGGGAAGATAATCAGGAAACCTTGTAAGAAGAATATTGTCAGGGAAAGACGGAAACTTAAGAAAATGTATAAGAACGGTGTGCCATTTGAAGATGTGCTGGAATCATATAAATCGTGGCGAGGTAATATGCTGCGGTTAAATGGGTACTATGCAGTCAAGAGAATGGATGAACTGTTTAACTGGCTATACGGAAAGGAGCTATATGAAAGCCGCCAAAGTATTGAACCAAAAAGAAATCAGAAAAATCATCGCTGAGCACTTTGGAGTGGATGAAGAACAAGTAATCAATTCCAAGTACAGCTATATCATCATCGACAAGGAGGAAATGAATAATGAAGATGATTCTAAGTGATGGCACAGAGCTTGATAACCTCGAGCTTAATGGTAACAACTATGTGTCAAAGGAAGAAGTAACAAGGGAAATGTTCGAGGGCAAACTTGATACAGTAACAATCGAGTCTGAGGAAGGCACAGAGGAAATGACAGACTGTGTTCTTGATAACCTCATGCAGTATGGAGATGAGTGGTTCTTCATTATCAGGGCAAGAACGCCTGAAGAGTCTGCTGCTCTTGATTTAGAGGCCCAGGTTATGTACACAGCTTTCGAGACAAAAACACTTCTGTAATTAGAAAAGGAGAATGAAAATGAGTAAATATTTTAAGCAGATCAAAAAGCTCTATGATGCTGGCAGATACTCAAAGGAAATCGTAGCTGAGTATGTGGCAGGTGGCTTGATTACTCCTGAAGAGTACAAGCTTATCACAAAAGAGGATTATGTAGCTCCTGAGGAGTGATTTATCCGCGGTGTAAGGTGTAAACACCAAATTGTCTTCGGGATGGCCAGTGTCATAGCTGACCATCCTATTCTAAACACGCATCTATCCTTGTGTAGATTGCGTTGAGATTTTGTCCGTCTATATGACGGGCATTTTCGTGAAATAGTTAATTTAAAAATTGGGAGAGGAGGAAAACATGGACTACGAAAAGAAAATAGAAAAGGCAATGAAATATGCCGAGAAAGTAAAACTGAAAAGGGAACTTAATGAGTTGAAGCACAGCAATGATAAGCCAAAAGAAAAGCTGACGTTCGGAAAGTTTTGGCTCATATTTCTGCTTGCCAATTTTATGGTAATAGAGATCTACTCTCTCACTGCAATGTGGTTCTTTGCTGACCTCACACCTCTCGTTGGACTTATCGCCGCAGTTATTGGAGATTGTGTTACTCTATGCAGCTACTTTACTAAAAGCAGTAAGGAAAATACAACCGGTGGCATTGTGTACGAGAGTGCCATGAAAAAACTAGAACACGAACTTGAAAACA
>CAMVJI010000127.1 GCA_947167765.1 uncultured Butyrivibrio sp.
CCAAGGCCCTTTACCTTGGAAGATTTGGAGGTTGAATCCATATAAAAATAAATGAAACCATCTGCGCCGTTAATATACTTGGCACCCATGGTTGTGAGACGCTTGGGCTTTGTTTCATCCGCATTCATGGAATAGAGACAGTTATTGTCAGAAGCATTGGCAAAATAGACCTTGCCATCCATTTCAAAAAATAATCCGTTGTTGTGGAGATTGCCGGCAGAATTGCCAACAGCATCGGGATTTAAGGGAACTGCCTTATCAAGAAAATAGTAGGTGGTAAACCCGGCAAAAGCAAGAAGTATAAGTATAAATACCACGATAAATTTCTTATTCATCCTAGTCCCTCCATTAACCATTATATCCATGGCTGTTCTTGCTATCAAGAAATATTTCGTTTATCATTAATTGAGTAGATTAAAGCACAAGGAGATTCTGGCAACAATGGATTTATCACAGCTTCGAGGAGAAATAGACCGCATAGATTCGCAGATTGTAGAACTGTATGAACAGAGGATGGAGGTATCTTCTGCAATTGCAGATTATAAGATAGCAAATGGGAAAAAGGTATTTGACAAGGAGAGGGAAAAAGAAAAGATTCAGGCAGTAAAGAGCCTTGCCCATTCTGAGTTTAACAGTATCGGCATAGAGGAGCTCTTTTCCCAGATCATGTCCATGAGCCGTAAGCTCCAGTATCAGAAGTTATCCCAGGAGGGAGCTTCACTTCGCCTTCCATTTATTCCTGTTAAGAGCCTTGATAAGGAAAGTGCAAGGGTGTGCTATCAGGGAGCAGAGGGAGCTTATTCAGAAGAGGCTACAGTCAGGTTCTTTGGGGAAAATGTTCACTCTTTTCATGTGGATACCTTCAGAGATGCCTTTGGAGCATTGGAGGAGGGTAGCGCAGACTACGCAGTTCTTCCAGTTGAGAACTCCACAGCTGGCATTGTAAATGAAGTATATGATCTTCTTACAGAGTATGAGAGTTACATTGTAGGAGAGCAGATTATAGATATCAGGCACTGCCTCATGGGGGTTAAGGGAGCGACACTTTCAGACATCAAAACTGTTTATTCCCATCCCCAGTCTCTTATGCAGTCTCAGAGATTCCTTACAGAGAACAGCCAGATCGAGCAGATCAGCATGAAGAACAATGCCTTTGCTGCAAGAAAGGTTTCAGAAGATGGCGACAAGACGCAGGCTGCAATTGCAAGTAAGAGAGCGGCAAAAGTTTACGGACTTGAAATAATAAAAGAGGGCATCAATCAGGCGGAGTCAAATTCCACAAGATTTATCGTTGTGACATCAAGGAAGGTATTTTTGGAGGGGGCAAAAAAGATAAGCCTCTGTCTTGAAATATCTCATGAGCCTGGAGCTCTTTATCACATAATGTCACACTTTATCTATAACAATCTCAACATGACTGGGATCGAATCAAGACCAATAGAGGACAGAAACTGGGAGTACAGGTTCTTTATTGATTTTGAGGGCAGTTTAGAGGACAGCAGCGTTAAAAATGCGTTAAGGGGCCTTAGAGAAGAGGCTAAAATGATGAAAATCCTGGGTAATTACTGATAACCCTAAAAGGAGCGGCTATGACTGGAGAAGTATTTGCTGCAATTGATGTAGGTTCATATGAGATGGCTCTTAAGATCTTTGAGCTGTCAGATAAGCGCGGGGTAAAAGAACTTGATCATGTAAGGCACAGAATGGATCTGGGCTCTGAAACCTATGCAACGGGCAAGATCGGTTCCCGCCACGTTGAAGAGATGATGAGGATCTTAACTGAGTTCCGTCAGATCATGAAGACCTACGGAGCTACTCATTATAAGGCCTATGGAACCAGTGCCATCAGGGAGACCAGGGACTTTGTGGTACTTCAGGAGCTTATAAGGCAGAGAACCCATATACAGATTGATGTTCTTAGTAACTCTGAGCAGAGGTTCCTTGATTACAAATCTATCGCCCTTAAAAATGAGCAGTTTCAGGAAGTCATCAAGCGCCCCACAGCCATAATCGATATTGGCGGTGGCAGTATCCAGATCTCTTTATTTGAGAAGGATGCCCTTATAGCCACCCAGAACCTTAAGACTGGCGTGCTGAGACTTCACGCTATCATGCAGACAGTTCACGCCACAAGAAACAGATATTTTGAGCTCATATCAGAGCTTGTGGGATCACAGCTTGCTGTCTTTTCCAAAATGTACTTAAAGGACAGGAAGGTAGAGAACCTTATTATAATCGATGATTATGTTTCGCCTGTTGTCAGGAAGCTTAAAGCCAGCCCTGATATGGAGGGATTTATATCAAGCGTTGAATACAATGGGATCCTTGAAAAGGCCAGCGATATAAATACGGCATCCGTGGCTAAAAAGCTGGATCTTCCTGAGGAAAACATCCCGCTTTTGTATGTATCAGGCATCCTTATAAAGTGTATCCTTGATCTTACCAAGGCAGAGAATATCTGGGCTCCGGGCGTTACACTCTGCGACGGTATAGCCTATGAGTACGCTGAGAAAAAGAACTTCATCAAGGCGCCCCATGACTTTGAACACGATATCATCTCCTGTGCCCAGAACATATCAAAGCGCTATATGGGCAGTAAATCAAGGCGTGAGACTCTCTGGAAGATTGCATCGGAGATATTTGACAACACCAAAAAGATCCATGGACTGTCCAAAAGAGAAAGGCTCCTTTTACAGGTTGCTACAATGCTCCACGACTGTGGCAAGTACATAAGTATGATAAATCTTGGAGACTGCTCTTTTAACATAATAATGTCCACTGAGATAATTGGATTGTCCCACAAGGAGAGAGCAATTGTGGCCAATGTTGTCAGGTACAACCACGAGCCCTTTGACCACTACGGAGAGGGCAGTCAGTATCTGGAAGGGCTGTCCTTTGAGGAGTATCTTGTGGTGGCCAAGCTTACGGCTATCCTTAGGGTTGCTAACAGCCTTGACAGGACTCACAAACAGAAATTCAAAGACGTCAAGGTCACAGTCAAGGACAGGGAGCTTATAATAAACATCGATACCAGAGACGATATTACCCTGGAAAAAGGTCTTTTCACCAACAGGGCACAGTTCTTTGAGGAAGTATTTGGAATAAAACCTGTCATCAAACAAAAGAAGATGATCTGAAAATTTGAGGGGTTACTATGGATAAAGGTAAAAAACAAGCTGATTTTGACAGACCGGAACTATATATAAACAGAGAGCTCAGCTGGCTGCAGTTCAATGAGAGAGTGCGCTCCGAAGCGGAGGATGAGAGCAATCCTTTGTTTGAGAGGCTTAAATTCCTTAGTATATCAGCCAGCAACCTGGATGAGTTTTTCATGGTCAGGGTAGCTTCCCTGAAGGATATGATAAACGCAGACTACAAAAAGCCTGATATTGCAGGAATGACGCCTTCTGAGCAGCTTGAGGCTGTACTGTCAGAGGTTCATAAGTTTGTGGACAAGCAGTACCAGATCTACAACAAGCAGCTGGTTCCAGCGCTACTTGAAAATCGTCTTAAGATCACTGATGGAATGGACCTTTCAGACAAGGACCTTGAGTATGTGGACAGGTATTTTGATGAGTATGTCTATCCTGTTCTTACTCCTATGGCGGTGGATTCCTCAAGGCCATTTCCTCTTATAAGAAACAAGTCATTAAACATCGGTGCTCTTCTTAAAAAGAAGGAGGGCAAGGACGATGTTGATTTTGCCACAGTTCAGGTTCCTGATGTTCTGCCAAGGGTATTGGAAATTCCCTGTGAGGACAATGGCATATGCCCAAGAAAGATCATTTTCCTTGAGCAGATCATTAAGAGAAACATGCAAAAACTGTTCCTTAACTACGACATCATCACCAGTGCAGCCTACAGAGTTGGCCGTAACGCCGATCTTTCTATTGATGAGGACGAGGCTGAGGATCTTTTAAAAGAGATCGAAAAGCAGATAAAGCGTCGTCAGTGGGGCCAGGCCATAAGGCTTGAAGTTCCAAAGGGCATAGATAAAAAGCTCCTTAAGTTTATTGCCGATGAGCTTTCTGTTGAAGATAACGAGATTTATATGGTGGATGGTCCGTTGGATCTGACATTTCTTTTCAAGATGTATAAGCTTGAAGGCTTTGACCACTTAAAAGAGCACAGCTACCTTGAGCCTCAGCCGGTTCCAGAGTTTGAGGGCGGGGAGAACATTTTTGATGTGATCCAGAAGGGGGATGTACTTATGCATCACCCATACCAGACCTTTGAAAATGTAGTTAAGTTTGTAGAGACCGCTGCAGTTGATCCCAATGTTCTTGCCATCAAGCAGACTCTTTACAGGGTAAGTGGTAATTCACCCATCATTGCTGCTCTTGCCAAGGCCGCAGACAATGGCAAACAGGTAACAGTTCTTGTAGAGTTAAAGGCAAGATTTGATGAGGAAAACAATATCGTATGGGCCAAGATGCTTGAAAAAGCTGGCTGCCACGTTATCTACGGTCTTGTGGGCCTTAAGACCCACTGCAAGATAACTCTTGTGGTAAGGCGCCAGGAAGATGGCATCATGCGCTATGTTCACCTTGGTACCGGTAACTACAATGATTCCACAGCCAAGCAGTACACTGATGTTGGTCTGTTTACCTGTTCTCCAGCAATTGGTGAGGATGCAACAGCTGTGTTCAACATGCTATCTGGCTATTCAGAGCCCCTTGGCTGGAACAAGCTATCTCTGGCACCTTTGTGGCTTAAGGACAGGATAATTGACCTTATAAGGCGCGAAGTTGACCATGCAAGAGCTGGTGAGAGTGCAAGGATTGTTGCAAAGATGAATGCCATCTGCCACAAAGATGTAATTGCTGAGCTGTACAAGGCCAGCTGTGCAGGAGTCAAGATAGACCTTATAGTCCGTGGAATATGCTGTCTTAGAGCAGGAGTTCCGGGAGTTTCTGAGAACATCACAGTAAGGTCCATCGTTGGTAACTTCCTTGAACACAGCAGGATATTCTATTTTGAAAATGGTGGAAGCCCTGAGTTTTACGCAAGCAGCGCCGACTGGATGCCAAGAAATCTTGAGCGGAGGGTTGAGATTCTTTTCCCAGTGGAAGATAAGGTGCTTTGCGACAAACTGTGGAACATTCTGGACACAGAGCTTAAAGACACAGAAAAAGCCCATGTTATGAACAGCAAGGGAGTTTATGTAAAGAAAGAAGCAAAGGACGGCGAGAAGATCAATTCCCAGAAGATTTTTGGAGAAGAAGCTGCATCTTCTACAAAGAAGTTTAACGCTTCTGTAAGCCGCGTGTTCATCCCTGAGATGAGCCCCAAGGCAAAGGAATAAATAAGCATTTGGAGACAGACATGAAATACGTACTTGCATCCGGATCCCCAAGAAGGAAGGAGCTTTTGGGAAAGATAATTCCGGAATTTGAGATAATACCTGCAGAGGGTGAGGAAAAAACTGGTAAGGTACTTCCTTATGAAGTAGTTGAAGAACTCTCTTTTCAGAAAGCTTCTGAAATATTTCATAAAATTTTAACGGATAGGGATGATCAACTTGTTGTAATCGGTTCGGACACCGTTGTATCATATAATCATAAGATACTTGGTAAGCCTGCCAGCGAGGCTGATGCTGCAAGGATGGTTTCATTATTATCAGGTAATGACCACGATGTATATTCCGGAGTCACTGTCTTTTACACAGAGGATGGAAAAGAGAGATCATTTACCTTTAGTGTGCAGACCAAGGTACATGTAGCAGAGCTTTCTGAGGATGAGATAAATGACTACGTGGCAACAGGAGAACCCCTTGATAAGGCTGGTGCTTACGGGATACAGGGACTGTTTGCCAGGTATATAACAGGAATTGAGGGCGATTACTACAACGTAATGGGACTTCCTGTAGCGAGACTTTATCAGGAATTAAAGTCGCATTCACTTCTTTGATGATTTAAGGAGGCTTTTATGCACGAATATGATGAAGCGGTTCTTAAATGTTTTTTAGAAAATCAGGGGCAGCTGTTTCCTGAGGATGTAGCTGAGAATATGGAGGAAGCTGAGGCTTTCCTTGAGGACTGCATGGCTGTTGTGGTGGATGGCGTTGATGAAGTTGAGGAATACTTCGAGGAGACAGGCGTTGATACAGAAGGTGGCAACGTTCTTGACGCTGACGAAGTGTTTGATATAGGCGATGGCAGATACCTTATAGTTGAGGGATGACTTTTTTTGCCAAGATGCAGATAAATATGGTATGTTAAGAGAGCCCTAAGGTGACTTTGGGCTCTATATTTTTGCAAATAAGGAGATGAGATGGGAAGGAAAATCTTTTTCTTTGATCTTGATGGAACTTTGCTTACTACTGATAAGAAGATTTCTTTAAAAACCCTTGATGCTTTAAAAAAGTTTACTGACGCGGGAAACTTCTTTTGCATAAATACCGGAAGAGCTATAGATAGTGCCAAGGCTGTGTATGGCGGTCTTGGTCTTGACTTTAAGGGAAGCTTTTTGTGCGGGTCAAACGGAACTGAGATCTATAGCGTCGATGAGGACAGATACGTCTTTAAGATCGGAGTGCCCCTTGAGCTTGTGCCAAGGATACTGGATCTTGCTGAAGAATATGATGTCCACTGTCACACCTACAACGAGGATCATATTGTATCAAGGCATGACAACGAGTGCATGAAGTACTACAGAAGGGTCATAAAGACTCCGCTTCTTATTACAACAGATGTCCTTAAGGACGTAAA
>CAMVJI010000128.1 GCA_947167765.1 uncultured Butyrivibrio sp.
ATCACTTTTCAAAAAACTATGGTTTTGCGAAAAGTGATAAAGTACTATTCCATCGCACCCTTAAACTACAAAAGATCCTGCGGCACTGTATGAGTACGACAGGATCTAATATATGAAAGCCCTCTGGCTTGTGTCTGGGAGGATGGCTGCCTTCTTGCAAAACAGCCAGTTATGAAAAAGAAACGGGTATTCAAAGTTTTTGAGGGTCAATCATTTTGAGGGTCTAGTTTGAGGGTCTGTCGTGAGGGGCTACTTTGAGGGTCTGGTTTGAGGGTCTGGTTTGAGGGTCTCTTGTGAGAATAAACAAAACCAGGGTTAATCAGTTATTGAAACTGACTAATCCTGGTCCTTTTAATGTAGGGATCATTCCCTGCACTTCCTCCTTCTCTTATGATGTTTCTTGGACTAAATATCAAAGGAGGAGGATACATGAATAGTATTTGTCACATGTATTTCTTGATCTTCTGGTTTTCGAAGAATTCATCGATGTTGGCGATAAGCTCTGCCGGGGGCATGGTCTTTAAAAGATATTTCTCAGGCTTTAAGGATAACACCTGCATGACGCTCTCTTTGTCGCTCTTTACGGTGAGGAACATTACGGGGATGTTACTGGTGGCAGGCTCACTTCTGAGCATTTCAAGGACTTTGGGGCCGGTGGTTACGGGCATTTCGTAATCAAGGAGAATAAGGTCTACTTCGTTTTTGGCCAAAAAGGTTATGGCAGCCATTCCGGAGTTGACCATGAATACCTGGTATTTTGCAGAGAGCCACTCTTTTATGGTCCGGAGCATTGTTCCATCATCATCAACCACAAGAATTCTCTTTTTCTGGAGTCTTACTTCCTCAGCTTCAACGACCTTTAGCATTGCTCTGCCAAGCTCTTTCACATTAACAGGGCGCTCAAAGGCCGCAGCTATCTTGTCCTTGGAGGTCTTTGTATAGATCTTTTCTATCTCGTCGGGAGAACCTATGACGCTGATAGAAATATCCGTCTCCACGGACTTGTCTCTAAGATACACGAAAAACTCCATCATCTCATCAACATCGTCCACATAGATAAGATAGACATTTGGTCTGTTCTCGATATGTTCTATCTCAGTTACATCAGGAGCAGCCTGAACCACTTCAAAGCCCTGTTCTTTCAGTTCTTTGGCTATCGATGTGACCATAAAGCTTTTTCCGCCGCCTATAAGAAGTACTCTCTTATCCATCTTCGTCCTCGCATGCATTTCAAAGTATCTTTAACAGTTCATCCCTGTCTACTGCAGACATCAGGGTTTTTACTTTTTCATATTTCTCTTTATATTCTTCAGGGATCCTATAGTCAGACAGCATCTCCATGATCCCATCTGCAGTATCAAAATCGTAAGCCTCAAGAAGCTCTTTCATATCGCCAAAAGCGCTCTCCAGCTCGTCAGGTCCTATTTCCGGAAGCTCATCTTCGCTCACATTACCATTTATTGCCGAGAGCTTTTCATTATAGCTTCTAAAGAGTTCCAGGAGTTCCGGTGTCTTTTCACGTATTTCCTTTTCGTCTTCCTTATTGCCACAGTCCTCAAGATGAGCAGCCATTCCTGACAGTTCCATAGCTCCGATGAGCCTTGCGCTGCTCTTAAGGGCATGCACCGTCACTGTATAGTTGCGCCAGTCTCCCTCCGAAACAAAACCTTCTATCTGCTCAGCCTTAGTATCAATTGTAGTCAAAAACTCTTTTACCACATTTTTAAGAACTTCCCGGCTTCCACAGTTCTTTTCTGCTTCATGAAGATCAATCCCTTGAAGGAGCCTTAGAACATCTTTCTGCGCACTATCAGATGTTTCCTCTCCATTGCCATCCGCAAGCACCGCTGTATCAACCTCGAGAACCTTTTCCTTCGGAAGATACTCTATTAACATCTGTTCAAGAAGCTCTCCATTTACTGGCTTCGACAGATAATCATTAAAGCCTTCAGCGATATACTCTTCTCTCGCCCCTGCTCCTGCATTGGCAGTAAGTGCTATACATGGAGCATCCTTGGAAAGATTATCCTCCATTTCCTTAAGGGCTTTCAGAGTCTGTATGCCATCCATTTCAGGCATCCTATGGTCTATGAAAATCGCGTCATATCTCTTTTTCTTGACCAGCTCCAGAGTTTCAAAACCGCTCTCAGCAGTATCAACCTGGATCTTAGTCTTCTTTAAAAGACCTTTTACCACCGTCAGGTTAATTGGCGTATCATCTACAATAAGTATCAGAGCGTCAGGCGCAACAAAACTCTCGGAATATTTCTTTTGACTTCCCAGAAATTCCTTATACCTCTCCCTGAAGTCCCCAAGTTCTTCCCAACTTGCAACCTGCTGTTTTACTTCAAAAGAAAAATTGGAGCCTTCACCGTAAACGCTCTTAACCTCAAGCCTTGTGTCCATAAGGGCCAAAAGTTTTTTAACAATACTCATTCCAAGGCCGGTGCCTTCAATAGAACGGTTGCGGATTTCTTCAATCCTCTCAAAAGGCGAATAGAGCTTTTCAAGGTCCTCTTCCTTTATACCAATTCCCGTATCAACAATTTCAAACCTCAGATAAATACTGTCTTCATCAGCCTTTCTGCAGGAAACATTAAGATCAACGCTGCCCTTTTCCGTGTACTTCACAGCATTTGTAAGGATATTGGTCACGCACTGTTTTATCCTTACCTCATCGCCTATAAGCTTTTGTGGAATAGTCTCATCAATGTTGAAATTCAGCGCAAGCCCCTTATCCTCAGCCTTTACAGCCACAAGGTTTAAAAGATCATTGATAGTTGAGCTGATATTATATTCCACAAGCAAAATGTCCATCTTACCGGCTTCAATCTTGGAGAAATCCAAAATATCATTGACTATACCAAGAAGGGAATTGCCGGCGCTTTTAACACTAGTTGCATACTCCAATATCTGCTCTTCGTGACTTTCCCTTATGATCATCTCATTAAGACCAAGAACCGCATTTATAGGCGTCCTGATCTCATGGGACATATTCGACAGAAACGATGATTTTGCCTCAGAAGCCTTTTGAGCCACCTCAAGCTCTTTTTCTAGTTCGTGCTCCTCGTTTATATGAGCAATATATTCCTCTATGGCATGTACTGTTGCCTGAATAGACTCATGAACCACTTGTATCTCGTCATGGGTCTTAATACAGATATCATCTACCTTCTGTCCCACTTCAAGCTTTTTCTCATCATCCGCCTGTGCATATTCAAGCATGAAGTCAGACATATTTCCCAGAGGTGCCCCAATGGTAGTTTTGGTGTAGAAATTCGCGATTGCTGCCACGGGAACACCCACGCACATTATAAGAAGGACCATTTTTATATCATAACTTATGGCATTTCCACTGAAGATGTAATTCATCCTTTCGATATGCTGCCTCATTTCTTCTAAGCTCACCTCTGATCCAGAGTTGGCTAGAGGATTTATTCCTGCAACAAACATATCCTTTATATCCGGGAAAAGAACTACCATGAATATTCCTACAAATATACCAAGAAGAAGTTCCATCCCTATGATGATAGCTGTGATCTTGTAGCTTACCTTTGTTTTACGCAGTTGTCTTGAAAGCTCTTTGTCATTCTGGTAATAACCAGTATATGCTACTGCAATAGGAAAGGGATACTTCCAGGAATCTGGTGCTTTTGTATAGTAAATATGAAACAGGAATGCAGCAATAAATATGACCAATACATCTCTAACAAAGTACGTACCAACATTCTTCATCTGATATAGAGCATATTCATTGGACTCGATCACAGAAATACATAGAAGCTCTGTAAAAGAAGTTGCAACCAAGGTAACAAGCGCAACAATCGCGGTTTTCTTTTTGGTTGCAAACCAGAAATACTGACCAAACAGAGAAAAAAACAAAGTTGCCACAAGGTAAATTGACATCTTATACGCATCAGACGTATTAAAGATCAGTGCGCAGATAAAGGAAATAAAAAAGACAATCAAAGAGATCAGATAACCATAAAGGCCACCAAGGATAAGATACGGCAAAATAAAAAAAGTGATGATCACCACTCCACCAGTGGAGATATGCATATTTGCACCATAGACAGCCGAATAAATACAGCACAGTGCCAGCATGATAAACGTCACAGTCCCAACTAATGTGGCTATGATGACAGATGATTTCTTGTACTTTTCAAACCCCAGCATAATAATTCCTCTATTGTTGCTGTTTCAAAATGCGCTTATTCTCATACATCTGGCTATCAGCTCTCTCAAAGACAGCCGTTACACTGTGGTCGGATCCGATATTAAACTCGGAGATTCCTGCTGCAATGACAGGGCCATCTTTTCTTTGTTGATTTAGTAGGACCTGACTTTGAAGCTTATCCATAAGTTGTTCTTTTATCGCAAAGTCATTGTCGCTAAGGAATATGGCAAATTCGTCTCCACCTATCCTGAATACCGGACTGTGAGAAAAGATATCACAAAGCAGTTTAGCTGAATTTTTAATGAGTTCGTCACCAGCCTTGTGTCCCTCGGTATCATTTACATGCTTAAGATAATTTATGTCGCAGACAACAAAAGCAAAGGGCAGATAATCCACTCCATTATCAATGTTCTTTTGAATAGACAGTTCAAGTTCTGTAAAGGCATTCTTGTTTTTGACACCAGTGAGTTCATCGCGTCTTGCCATCTCTTTTTCTGTATTGATAGCCTGGGCAATTTCACGCTCTCTTTTCACTTCATCATCAATGTTCTCCACACAGATGATCAGATGGGAGCCTTCACTGGTCTTCATTATAGTTAATCTTGTATACTGCACTTTTGTCTCAACAATAAGGCGATATTCCAAAACATAATATTTCCTATCTTCAAGAGCTGTCAGTATAGCATCTTTATCCAGAGCATCCTCAATCATCTTGCAGTCCTGAGGATGGACAATCTGAGGAGCATCCTGTCTTACAGCTATAAAAAAGTCATCTCCTGACTCCTCAATCTTCAGGTCTCCATAGATATTTTCAGATGTATATCCAACATATTTATCATTCTGTAGATTGACATAATAAATTACATCATAGTGAGATGCCAGACTCTCTGCAATCTGTGAAAATGTGATCTTATTCTCTGTCGCCTGCTTAGATATCCTTACAAGTCTCTCCTTCTCGTACTCCTCAACAAATACATGAACAAGACAGTTGGCAATAAGACAACCGATTGTGTAAAAAGGTGCAAAAGCATCTCTGATCTGTAGAACAATAAACAGCGCCATTACTGCTCCTGAAAGACCTATTACTCTATAGCGTATTTTTGCACTTCCGGGAACTGTTCTGGAAACAAACAGCGAATAAAGCGAGATCGCCAGATACAGGATCAGCTGGGCTCCCAGCAAAAAATGCCTGCCTGATCCAGGAATATATTCCATTTCTTCGGTAAACATAAAAATGGCTGGATAGAAAACATTTATGATCAGAAGAAGGATTACAAAACCAAAGATTCCCCATCCTGCCACCAACATAATAGTAGTTCCAACATTTTTCCTTCCAAGAAATGCTGCCACAAAAATGGTCCACAAAAGAACTGATACTGCCATCATGGAAAAGAACAGAACCGTATCTATATAGGCTGCAATAAATATCTTTGATTCTTCAAGAAATCCCCACAAAATATCCGCTATGTAAAAAATCAAAATAGCAATAATGAACAGCCTGTATTTATAATAAGAGCTATCCTTTGAGGTTGCACCGCCTTTTCTAAGTATTTCCTGATTTATTATTAAATGCAGTATGACCGCAAGTATTCCAAAGCTGGCATAATACATACGCATAATCCTCCATATAATATGATACTATTTTTCGTCACACAATTCTCTAAAATAAGTATAAAAATAGGGTATTCAAAGTTTTTGAGGGCCAATCATTTTGAGGGTCTAGTTTGAGGGTCTGTCGTGAGGGGCTACTTTGAGGGTCTCTTGTGAGAATAAACAAAACCAGGGTTAATCAGTTATTGAAACTGACTAATCCTGGTCCTTTTAATGTAGGGATCATTCCCTGCACTTCCTCCTTCTCTTATGATGTTTCTTGGACTAAATATCAAAGGAGGAGGATACATGAATAGTATCACAGATTTACTGGACCTTGAAGACAACGATGTGATCATCAAAAATATCGATATTCAGGGCCAGACAAAAGTCCTTACACTTGAAACACCACCAACAGCGCATTTCTGCCCTGTCTGCGGTTTCAGGATGTACTCACGTGGTGTAAAGGAAAGGACTATAAACCATCCAATCTTGCAGGATAATTACTCTCTTGTTCTTATCCTCAAGCAGCGAAGATGGCGCTGCATCAACCCAGACTGACTTCATAAACACTCTCCGCAGCTGGAACGAGATGCAGGAATACAGTGATAGCTTAGATGATGAGACTTCTTGCGATTATGCTGACTTACCTGATGGAAATGATTTTGACTTTCCAGAGGATTTCCTTAACGCAACAGATTTACCTTTCTGACTGAGAACAAAGCCTGCGGAGTGATCCGTGGGCTTTTAAAATGAGTCTTAAATTCAGACCCTCAAACCAGACCCTCAAACCAGACCCTCAAACTAGACCCTCAAACTAGACCCTCAAACCAG
>CAMVJI010000129.1 GCA_947167765.1 uncultured Butyrivibrio sp.
TCTTCCAATGACCTGAACAAGATCTGATCTTGAACGCTCAGAAACTGTAATTGCAACTTCTTTTACATCATCGAGGCAGTTCTTTAAAACAGTGATCTTGATAAGTTCATGGGTATTAAATGCTTCTGAAATCGCATCTATAACTTCAGGAGTCACACTGCCTTTTCCTATCTGAAAAACAGGGTCAAGGTCAGCCGCAAGACTCTTTAAATATGCTCTTTGTTTACTGGTTAATGTCATTCTTCTTCATCCTCATAGTCATCGTCGTCTGTATCATTAAAAGGCTGAGTGTCAGCATTTCTGTAATATTCAAAGCTGTAGCCGTACATCCTTACAGTGTCGCCCTCACCAATATGGAGCTTTTCAAGTTCATCAAGTATACCATTGTCGGCCAGGAATTTCTGGAAGAACGCAAAGCCTTTTTCAGACTCAAGATTTGTATAGCCAAGCATTTTCTCAATCTTAGGTCCTTCTATTACATACTCAGCTTCCTCGCTGTCATAATAAACGCTAAATGACTCATCTATATTTTTAAGTTCCTGCTCAGGGAAGTATTCCTGCTCAAACATAACCGGCTCAGACTCAGTCTCAGAAAGGGTCCTACTTACATAGTATAACAAGTCTTTAATACCTTTTCCAGTAAGGGTGGAGGTTGCAAAGACCTTAACACCAAGTGGCTCATACTTTTCTTTGATTTTCTTAATTATTTCTGAATCTTCACCGTCAGTGAGCATATCAATCTTATTGGCTGCAATTACCTGCTTTTTCTTGGTAATATCTGCATTATAACGCTCAAGCTCATTATTTATGGCTTCCAGGTCCTCAAGTGGATCTCTTCCTTCAGTTGAAGCTGCATCCACAACATGGATCATCATTCTTGTTCTCTCGATGTGTCTAAGAAACTCATGTCCAAGTCCTGCTCCATCAGATGCTCCTTCAATAAGACCAGGAATATCTGCAACAACAAAGCCCCTTGCATCGTCAAGATCCACAACACCAAGCATTGGTGATAGTGTTGTGAAATGATAGTTGGCAATCTTTGGCTTTGCGTTAGATACTTTTGAAAGAAAAGTCGACTTACCAACATTAGGAAAGCCAACAAGCCCTACATCAGCAATAACTTTAAGCTCTAACAATACCTCAAGTTCCATTGCTGGCTGACCAGGCTGCGCATACTTTGGAGCCTGCATGGTGGAAGTTGCGTAATGCATGTTACCATTTCCGCCTTTACCGCCCTTAAGTACAACTACTTTGCTGTTATCGCCGCTCATATCAGCGATGACTTTTCCGCTTTCAGCTTCTTTTATAACTGTACCCTCAGGTACATTGATAATGAGATCGGATCCATTCTTACCATGCATCCTCCTCTTGTTTCCATCTTCACCATTTTCTGCTTTATACTTGCCACCGTAATGGAAATCAGCAAGGGTATTGATTCCCTTATCTATAGCAAAGATTATATCTCCGCCTTTTCCACCGTCGCCTCCATCAGGGCCACCATTTGGCACGTATTTTTCACGGCGAAAAGAGATATGACCATCTCCGCCTTTTCCGCTCTGAATGAATATTTTTGCTTTGTCAACAAATACAGGCATATGTTTACCTCAATATGTTTTGAAAAAAATAGGCTTCAAACGAACAATGTTTGAAGCCTGATAAAAACTAATTACTTATTCTCTACAGGATGAACGCTGGCCTGCTTTCTGTCTCTGCCCTTGCGCTCAAATCTAAGAATACCATCAACAAGTGCAAAGAGTGTGTCATCGCTACCAATTCCAACATTTACACCTGGATGAATGTGTGTTCCGCGCTGTCTGTATAAAATATTACCAGCCTTTACGAATTGTCCATCAGCTCTTTTTGCTCCAAGTCTCTTGGATTCTGAATCTCTACCGTTCTTAGTAGATCCAACACCCTTCTTATGAGCAAAAAATTGAAGGTTCATATTCATCATGACTTATACCCTCCTAAATTTAATGTTCAAAAACTTCTTACCATACTGATCTGATATACCTTTGACACCAAGTTCAAAAGATCTGAGCAAAAGATCCGCTTCTTTTGAAGGAATATCATTAAAGGTTAATCTGATGATCCCATCATTTTCGCTTTCAAAAAGCTTTGTTTTATCTTTTGTAAGCTGTTCTATGGAATTAACAGTATTGATAGTCAGCACAGAAACAGCTGCACAAACAATATCTTCTCCATATTCAGCATATCCAGCATGACCATTACATTCTATTTCTCTATAATTGTCATCTGATGTCTTGGTTATTGTAATAGTTGTCATGGCATATTAAACCAAAAATTACATTGAAATCTTGTCGATCTTAACAAGTGTAAATGGCTGTCTATGACCGTTCTTCTTGTGATAGCCAGTCTTTCTCTTGTACTTGTAAACAACAACCTTCTTAGCACGGCCCTGCTCAACAACTGTTGCGCTAACCTTAGCACCAGAAACATCGCTTGCAACCTTAAGTGCCTTGTCATCGTTTACTGCAATAACATTGTCAAATGTTACTTCTTTTCCAGGCTCTACATCAAGCTTCTCAACCTTGATCTCATCGCCCTCGGAAACTTTGTACTGCTTTCCACCAGTTACAATAATTGCGTACATAAGTTACCTCCTTCTTCTAAAAAACTCGCTAACTTCGGCGGGGCAAGGCCCACTTATGCCTAGTTAAGCGGCATACCATGGTATATTAACACAGCCTCTAAGGCTTGTCAACAGGATCTGTGTTATTTTGTAGAACTTCTTTTAACGTTTTATCATTTTTGTTTCGGGTAAGCTCAATGATCCCAAGCCCCGTGATATCAATAAACTCTGTGTGAACAGTCTCTTTTCTGGCTAAAGCCTTTACGTAACTACATAGTTTATCTGTATCCTCTTTACTTTTCATATTGATAAAATCAATCAGTATCATTCCGGAAAGATTGCGAAGTCTAATCTGTCTGAAGATTTCATCAGCAGCTTCATAGTTTATTTTTAAAAAGGAATCTTTCTTTTTATCAATAGCCTTTCCTGAGTTTACATCTATAGCATTAAAACTTTCAAGCTGTTCTATAACGAGAAATCCGCCGCTTTTTAGCCAGACCTTATTATGAAGAAGTTTTTCAATATCCTGTTTTATACTGTAAACAACAGATTCGTATATGACATTATAATCTGTTATACCCCTGGATTTAAGGAAGTTTTTGGCCTTTAAGATATGTTCATCAATGTCACCTGACTTACTTTTCTTTATACAGGAATAAAGAGATCTCTTTTTGCCTTCATCAAGAAGCTTTTCAAGTTCATTTAATGAAAACCTTATATCTGTCATTATCTGAGAAACAGCTTCTTCTATTGGTAGTTCTGAGCATTCAGTTCTTATTATGATTCCAAAACCAGCATCAGCTATAGCTTTAGGACATTCAGTTGAAAGAGCTGGATATTCCTTTTTGATCTCTGCAATAAGAAGTGTGCGAACATCATCAGGAAGCTTTAGAGAAGCGCCTACACCACATCTTCCAAGAGTTATAACTGAATATTGTCCGGAAATTGATATGTATGAAGTAAGCTTTGCTTTTTTAAGTTTTATTTCTTCAGTATCAACCTGTAACAGGATCTCATCGCCCTGTCTTAATTCCTTTGAGGATGAGATGCTTCTATTGACCACGCATGCTGGAAGAATGCTCTTAAAAGGAACATAGCCTATCTGTCCGTCACCAAATCTTACGAAAGCTGACTGGAGATTATCAAGGATATTATCAACACGGCATAAATACACGCTTCCCAGATCTGATTCCCTAACAAGGGAAAGAAAAGAAAGCTTGTCATCTATATATACAGATACAAGTGGATAATTTTGGTATTCAGAAATAAAGATATCAGCCATTTATGTATATTCTCTCATTGGTATCGCTTGTTATGAAAGGTTCAATATAGTTCCCACTACTATCTGACCCTGATCTATAGATATCAATTCTGTGTATGTCAAGGAACTTAGTGTCGAACTCTCTGTCTACACTTTTATAAAAATACTCAAATATAAGAGCGGGCTTAAGAGTTTCTTTGCTGCTCATACTAAGAAGCATCTCTACTTTCCTGTTTTCATGATCAAAAGAGTAGTTAAATATCATCTGTTTCATATCAATCTCTTTTTCACCGCTCTTTGTCTTTTTCATGGCAGGAAGCTTATCGTTTGCCAGGTATTTTTCAAGTTTGTATGTCCAGTCATCAAAATCAGCACTATCACGAAGTCTAAGTGAGTATCTTGCTGCCACAGAAAGGGTCATAGCCTTATCTTCTCCTTCTGACAGCTCCTTTATTGCACGTATTTCTACCCCTTCATTCATAACGCTATTTAATCTATCCATGATATCTTGTGTTGAAGTCATGGAATTTACAGTCATGTCAAGGTATTCGCCATCGCTTGTTGCACCAACACTAAGTGGTTGCGCAAAAGATAACACCTGGTGTGGGCTAAAGCCTTCTGAGTATTTAATATCTATATCTGCGCGTCTTATAGCTTTTTGAAAATAACGCATAAGATCAAGATGGCCTATGAACTTTATGGGCCCGTTTTTTGAAAATTTCAAGCGTAATTTATTCAACTATCTTTTCCTCCTTGCATACTCCAACGCCATAGGAAGCTGCTCCACAACCGAGGCATCCTTTTCTGCAGTTGGTTGAAGGAAGACCTTTTTGAGCTGTGTGCCATTCTCTCAAAAGGAACTCTTTTGTTACGCCGCAGTTTAATATATCCCAAGGGAAAATCTCATCATCTTTTCTTTCCCTTGTGGTGTAGAAAAATGGATCAATACCACATTCTTCAAAGGTTTCCATCCATTTTCCAAACTCAAAAAATTCACTCCATGCATCGAAAATACAGCCTTTTTCATAGGCCTTAAGTATTACGTCGCAAAGCTTCCTATCGCCTCTTGCAAATATTCCTTCCATCATACTTGCGTCAGCTTCATGCCAGTTATACTTAATATGTTTTTGATTGAGCTGAGCCATTATTCCTTTTCTGGTCTTATTGGCTTTATCAAGGAACTCTTCCTTGGTATTCATTCTTGCCCACTGGAAGGGAGTGAATGGCTTAGGTACAAAGAAGGATGTGCTGGCTACAATATCAATTGTTCTTCCATTTCTCTTTTCCTTGGGAACAGTCTCAAAGTAAAGAGCAGCAATCTTATTGGCAATGTCACCAATTCCAAGAATGTCCTCATCAGTTTCACCAGGAAGCCCCAGCATAAAGTAAAGCTTTACCTTATTCCAGCCTCCAAGGAAAGCCTGCTCAGAGCCCCTAAGGATGTCCTCCTCGGTTAGACCTTTATTGATAACATCTCGCATTCTCTGGGTTCCTGCTTCTGGTGCAAAGGTTAGACTGCTCTTTTTTACGTCCTGAACCTTACTCATAACATCAAGAGAAAATGCATCTATACGAAGACTTGGAAGTGAAATATTTATCTTTTTCTCATTACACTTATCAATCAAAAAGTCCAAAAGCTCAGGAAGCTTGGAATAATCACTTGAACTTAAGCTGCTTAGTGATATTTCCTCATATCCAGTGTTTTTTAAAGACTCAATAGCTATCTTTTTAAGGTACTCAATATCCTTTTCCCTAAGTGGCTTATAGAGCTGACCAGCCTGACAAAATCTGCAGCCTCTTATGCATCCTCGCATGATCTCAAGAACTACTCTGTCCTGAGTGACTTTAATATAAGGAACTACAGGCTTTGTAGGATAAAACTCTTTTGAAAGATCAAGACACATTTCTTTGTAAATAGTCTTAGGCAGATCATCGAATATTGGTTCCATGGAAAGAATTGTGCCATCTTCCTTGTATTTGACATCGTAAAGAGAAGGAACGTACATTCCAGGGATCTTCGCTACCTGATGCAGGAATTCACTTCTGGAAATACCGCTGTCCTTAAGCTTTTTATACAGGTCAAAAAGCTCTCTGTACCTTGTCTCGCCTTCACCTATATAGAAAATATCGAAAAAGTCCGCTATTGGCTCAGGATTGTAGGTGCAAGGACCACCACCGATAACTATGGGATCATCCCATGTTCTGTCTTTAGTTTTAAATGGAATTTTCGAAAGATCCAATATCTGCAGGATATTGGTATAACACATCTCATACTGTAGGGTAAATCCAAGGAAATCAAAGTCCTTAACTTTATCCTGAGATTCAAGCGCAAAAAGAGGAATGTCCTGACTCCTCATTACTGCGTCCATATCCATCCATGGTGAATAGACACGTTCGCACCAAACATCTTCGTAGGAGTTGAACATTCCATAAAGAATCTGTATTCCTAGATGAGACATTCCAATTTCGTAAACGTCAGGAAAACAAAAGGCAAATCTGATATCTACCTTTTCTTTGTCCTTCATCACGCAGTTAACTTCGCCTCCAATATATCTTTCTGGCTTTTCAATACTGAGTAATGTCTCATCTGACAGAGCTAAATTTAAATTCATTTTACTTTCCTTTATCGTCTTGACAATTCGTCTGTTATATCCTCCCAGCTAACATTTTTAACAGCCATGAGGACCATCATATGATACAGGAAATCTGACATTTCGTAAATAACCTCATTGTCATTTGGGTT
>CAMVJI010000130.1 GCA_947167765.1 uncultured Butyrivibrio sp.
GATATGCTGGTAAAGAGCGATTTCCTTCTTAAGACCATTCCTTACTTTATCGACGCCAAAAAGAAGAGCGAAAACCTTCCTGCGGAAAAGAAAATACGTCTTGGCCTGTTGCAGACTCCCCAGTGCTTCTATGAACCTGATATTTTCCAATATGCTCTTTATTCTGAAAAGAGTGCTCCCAATGAGCAGGATTTCTTTTACAGGACCATTGAAGTTGCAAAAACTTCCACAAACAGCGTGATCTATGGCGGTTCTAACACTGTTATCGCCAGAGAAGCTCTTGAAGCAGTGGGCGGATTCTATACCGAATCCATCACAGAAGATTTTGCCACTGGATTACTTATTGAGTCCCATGGCTTTGTGAGCCTTGCCCTTCCTGAGCCCCTGGCCAGCGGAAAAACCCCTGATACCTTCAAGGAGCATATCAAACAGAGGATCCGCTGGGGCCGAGGCGTTATCAGTACCGCAAGGCAGCTCCATCTCTTCAGGCGAAAGGGACTTTCTCTTTCCCAGCGCCTTAGCTACTGGAGCTCCATGGTTTACTGGTATTCGCCTGTAAAGAACCTGATCTATATCATTTCGCCGCTGATCTTTGCTGTGTTTGCCATCCCTGTGTTCAAGTGCTCCTGGCTCGATCTTCTGATCTTCTGGGTTCCAATGTTTATCATGCAGGATCTGTGCCTGAGGGCCAACAGTGATAACGCCGTATCCCTTAAGTGGAGCGGAATCTACGAGACTAGTGTAATGCCGCACCTTCTTGTGCCCATAATCAAGGAGTTCTTTGGCATCACTACCAAGAAGTTTGCCGTTACCGATAAGTCTGCAAGAAAGGTAAAAAGAGGCTCAGATCTTAAGTCCATGATGCCATACCTTGTGCTTATCGCTCTTTCTATAGTCGGAATCATAAGGTGCATCGTTATTGCAAAGGGGCTTCAGTCGCTTTCACTTCTTATTCTTATCTTCTGGCTTATCAGAAATTCCTACTACCTTGCTATGTCCATGTTCCTTGAGGATGGCAGGGACAGTGAAGCTGATGAAGTTCATGTAATTGACGCAGAACCGGTACTTATGACCAAAAAAGCTGACGGTCAAAAGTTTGATGGCATCACAACCTTCCTGACAGAGCACAGCCTAAAGGTTTTCCTGGATGAAGCCGGCGATATCGTCATTGGTGACAACGTAGATGTGAACATAGATGCCCTCACAGCATCAGCAGATCTTGGCTGTGTAATTACGGGGATCACCCCTTCAAGATCTGGTGTGTCTGCGGTCTATTCACTTGAAATATTGGATTTAAAAGGAACTGGCGATGAATATCAGCAGATATTATTTGACAGAGTGCCTACTCTTCCTCAGTCCCTAAACAGAGACTACGGAATAATTACTCATCTGCTTAGAAATATTGCTCACCGCATACTGCGGTGAGCAACACCTGTAGATCATATATTTACTTATACTTTTCCAAGCTGCATCCGGTAATACTTCTCGTACAGACCGCCCTTTTGGATCAGTTCTTTGTGCTTTCCGCGCTCTTTTATACCATCTTCATCAAGGACAATGATCTCATCCGCCCCAAGGATAGTTGAAAGCCTGTGGGCGATGGTGATCGTTGTTCTTCCTTTTGCGAGCTTATCAAGACTTTCCTGGATATATCTCTCACTCTCGTTATCAAGAGCACTTGTGGCCTCATCAAGGATCAGGATCGGAGGATTCTTAAGGAATACCCTTGCTATGGCAATTCGCTGTTTCTGGCCTCCAGAAAGCCTTGCTCCCCTCTCTCCTACCTCTGTATCAAAACCATTTGGCAAAGTCTCAATAAAGCCTAAAAGATCGGCATTTTGGGCAGCCTCAACAATCTCTTCCATGGTGGCGTCAGGTTTACCGTAGGCGATATTCTCTTTTACCGTGCCATTAAACAGATATACGTCCTGCTGTACAATTCCGATAAAGGATCTAAGGGACTTCTGAGTCACATCCCTTATGTCAGTTCCGTCTATAAGGACCGCTCCGCCGCTAACATCGTAAAACCTTGGAAGGAGCGAGCAAAGCGTTGTTTTTCCGCCGCCAGAAGGCCCTACTATGGCTATTGCCTTGCCAGCCTCCACATGGAGGTTGATATCCTTAAGGACCGCTTCTTCGTCTCCATAGGCGAAAGATACGTTCCTGTAGTCGATAACACCCGTTACGTCTTTTAGCTCTTTTGCATCCGGTCTGTCCACTATCTCGGGCATTGTATCCATGACATCTGAAAATCTCTCAAAGCCCGCCATGCCCTTCTGCAGCTGCTCGGTGAACTCCACCAGCACGTTTACGGGGTTAATGAAAATATTGATGTAGAGGGCATAGATCGCGATATCTTCGCCGGTCAGCTGTCCCTGCGCGATGAACACGCCGCCAGCTACCAGCACTGCCACAAACATAAGTCCCTCAAAGAGGTTATTTCCTGAGTGGAAAAGAGCCATCTGCCTGTAATTGGCCTGTTTTGAATCAAGGAACGCAAGATTTGACTTATCAAACTTGCCCTGCTCGATGTCTTCGCCAGTAAAGGACTTTACAACCCTGATACCGCCAAGGGTATCCTGCAGTGATGAATTGATGCCTGCGATCTTTTTCCGATTGTCAGAAAAGGTCCTTCTCATCTTCTTGTTCTGGCTGACAGAAAATACAGCCATGCAGACAACAACAGCAAGAAGGCATAAAGTCATGGGAACGTTGATCCTCATAAGAAGGATGAAGGATCCGATGATCTTCACCACTGAGATAAAGATATTTTCAGGACCATGGTGAGCCAGCTCAGATACGTCAAAAAGGTCTGAAACAAGCTTGGACATCATCTCTCCTGTGTTGTGAGTGTCATAGTAGGAGAAAGAAAACGCCTCAAACCTGTCAAACAGCTCCCTTCTCATGGTGGATTCCATCCTGGCGCCCATCATGTGGCCCTGGTAAGTTACGTAATACTTACAAAGGCTTCTGACCGCATACATCGCGATCAGAAGCACTGCAATAAGTCCTATTCTCTTTAAGATCACCTCTGGGGCCTCTAAATACAGCGTAGCCCGGAGGATCCTCATAAATTGTGGGAATGCCAGATCGATAGCCGACATGATCGAAGCACATAAAAGATCCAGCAAAAAGATGCCTATATAAGGCTTATAGTAGGGTATAAATTTCTTGATAAGCTTCATTTAACCTTGTTTCCGCCCCATTCAACCACGGTAAAGCCGTTTCTTTCCGGGGTCTCAATAATCTGAGGACAAATCTTTACGTAAACATCTGAAGGATACCAAGCCATGAACACTCTGATCAGGGTATCAGGCTCTGGTGTAACGGAAAGTTTCGCCCCATTACGATAAGTTCTATCCTGGAAGCTTATCATGTTATATGGGTTTCTTTCAAGGTCTGGAAGCCAGAACTTCAAAAATTCTTCCATCTCTGCATCGTTGAGACCAAGCTTTGGAAGCATATCTCTTAGGAAAGTCTCAGTTTCTGAGCCTTTTACACAGTATCCTGTGTAGAAATCATACTCAAAGTGAGGAACACCTTCCCAGAAGAGGTAGTCATACTGCTGTCCCTCAAAAGTAATGGTGCCATCCTTTGTTGCTGTCACGTTCCAGGTGTTATCGGCGTTAAATTCAGGGATCAGCTCTGTGATATCTCCATCATAATCGAGGCTGACCGAGATCTCCTGGCCATCCTCCTGTGGATATAAGTATATAACCGGCTTAAGGTCTTCATTTTCACTTAAAATGCATTTGTCAGCCGCGTATCCGCCCCATACTGCTGTTAATAAAAGAGTAGTCGCTAAGGTCATTCCAACAATACTATTTCTTTTCATTAGCTCATACCTCCTTTGCTTATCTATACTAATTATAATTCATATTTCGGCTATTGTTCGAAATATTGTGAGAAAATTCCATAAATTTTTCGACATTTTTTAATCTTAATATTCTTTTTATAAATTCTTAAGGTGATGGTAAGCAAATCTACACATTTATAGTTTACTATTTAGTAAAGTGGTTAAGTTGGATTTTTGGTTTTTTGTAACAGTTGGAGGACGAGCCTATGGATATTAATACTTGTAGCGGATACAACAAGGTATCAGAACCCAAAACAATAGATACAGTTAGTCTTAACGGAAAATATGTCGATTCTAGTGCCTTGAAGTCTAAAATTGTCACAATAGCAGCATCATCTGCTTTTCTGGCAGCTTTTGCTACTTTTGTTGCACTTTTATTGTCGTGATTTTTTGTATTAATTTACAAAGCAAGGAGACTTGTGGCCTCCTTGCCTTTTTTATTGCAAATCAGGTTGTTCATGAAAGCATACCGCCAAGAAATGCCTCTGGGGTAGCAATAGTAGACTTCTTTTCCTGCCATTGATCATACAACTCAGCCCTCTGCATACCAGTATAGCCCTTTTTCTCCATATCAAGCTTATCCCAGGCGTCTTCGAATGCTTTTCTTTCTTTTTCAAGCTTGGGATCGATAGCTTTTCCAGCACCGCCAGAAATGCCCTTAAGTTCTTCATCTGTTAATTTCTCGTTGATTCCCATTGTCAGTTCCTCCTCACATGAATATCTCTTGGATAAATAGCTCAGTCGCTTTATAATTATTTATACGAAACAAAAAAGCTAGTGGCAAAATTATTATAACAAAAAACCATTACACAAAGGAAAGAGGTTTTTATGAACACAAAAGTTCTTATTGAAGCAATCGGATATACAGGTTCAGCGCTGGTTTTAGTGTCTTTCCTCATGGTATCTGTAGTCAAACTGCGTGTGGTGAACACCATAGGAAGCGTTATTTTCACGATCTATGCCTTTATCATCCACTCCTATCCTACAGCCATCATGAACCTTTGCCTTGTGATGATCAATATCTACTATCTGGTCAAGATGAGCAACACAAGTAAAAACGCCAGAGAATACGACCTTGTAAAAGTATCCCCTGACGACTCTATGCTTGGTTATTCAATTGACAGGCAGAAAGAAGATATCGAGAAATTCTTCCCTGGTACCACAAACAAGTTTAAAAACTCCAATTCCGCTTACATGGTTTGCTATAAAGGAGCTCCTGTAGGCATCTTTGTTGGTGATCAGGACGAAAAGGGCGATCTTAGCATCCTTATCGATTACTGTCTGCCTGAGTACAGAGATTTTTCAATTGGCAAATTCCTTTTTGCAAATCTCGCTACAACAGGCGTAAAATCAGTGACTTTCAATGGCCCTGATACCTATCACAAGGAGTACCTGGCCAAGAACGACTTCACCAAGCAGGGCGACAAGTACGTGAAAGTACTCTGATCATCTAATTATCATTTCTGAAAGTTCGGATCCGACATCATCTTCATTGTCTCAATATCATTGGCAGTGAGCTTGATGTTGGATTCTAGTGTTTTTCCATCAGGAGTTGTAACCTTCATGGCAAGAACAGTTCCTTCTACCATTGCAGTATCTTTTACCGCCATGAAAAATGGCATTACCTTTGGATGATCCTGCTGAAAAGTCTGTAATCTCTGCTGCATTTGCATCAGCATCATAGGGTTCATATTCATGATATTTTCCTCACAATATAGTTTATTAATTAACAAATAAATTTTAATGTAAAAGTTGAGTGAAATCAAACTTTTTTTGATATCATTGTCTTATAATACGCTTGCGCTTCAAAATGATAGCGCTTACATAACTGAAACTAGATTCGCATTTTTTAAGGAGGATAAGTAAATGTACGGATTTGGAGATATGATACAGAAGCTCAAAAAAGACCCTAAGACAATCGTTTTCCCAGAGGGAAATGATCCAAGAATCTTAGAGGCAGCTTCACGACTTCTTGCAGGAAACTTCATCAAGCCTATTCTTTTAGGTAACGAGGAAGAGATCATCAAGGTTTCTGAGGATGCTGGTTACAACATCCGCGGAGCACAGATCATCGATCCTGAGAATTTCGATAGGTTTGATGAGATGGTTGACCTTTTCTGCGAGCTTAGAAAGAGCAAGGGAATGACACCTGAGAAGGCTATCCCAATGCTCAAGCAGACTAACTACTTCGGAACAATGCTTGTAAAGATGGGTCTTGGCGACTGCCTCCTTGGCGGTGCTACATACTCAACAGCAGACACAGTTCGTCCTGCACTTCAGATCATCAAGACTAAACCTGAGAACACAATCGTTTCTTCCTGCTTCATCCTTGTTCGCCCTTCAGCAACTGGTGACAACGAGGTTATCGCAATGGCTGACTGCGGAATCAACATCAACCCTAACGAGGATGAGCTTGTTGAGATCTGCGGCGAGACAGTAAACTGCGCTAAGAGATTCGGTGTAGAGCCTAAGGTTGCATTCCTTTCATTCTCAACAAAGGGATCAGCTAAGGACGATACAGTAACCAAGATGCAGAACGCTACTAAGAAGGCACAGGAGAGGTATCCTGAGATCCCTATCGATGGAGAGCTTCAGTTCGACGCTGCTGTTTCACCTCGTGTAGCTAAGCAGAAAGCTCCTGGTTCACCTGTAGCAGGTCACGCAAACACCTTCATCTTCCCTGACATCAACGCTGGTAACCTTGGTTACAAGAT
>CAMVJI010000131.1 GCA_947167765.1 uncultured Butyrivibrio sp.
ATGGGGCAGCACGGCTTTGCCAGGGACATGGATTTTGAGCTGGTTTCCCAGACTGATGATTCTATAGAATTCAAGCTCTGTGACAACGCAGAAACCCACGAGAAATACCCATTTGCCTTTGAACTCCACTGTGGATACAAGATTTCAGGAAAAGAGATCCAGGTTATCTGGAAGGTTGTAAATACCGATAAAGAGCAGGCTTTCTTCTCAATTGGCGCTCATCCCGCATTTAACTGCGATCTGGACACAGATGTCCTTAAGTTTGAGAAGGCAGGAAAAGAGCTTTCAAGGCTCCATTCAAATGTTGTAGCAGGGGACGGATCTGGATGCCTTTCAGATAAGACCAAACAGTTTGATCTTAATAACGGCATTTTAAAGATGTCAGATGAGCTCTTTTCAGAGGATGCCCTTGTAATAGAGGATAAGCAGACTGATGCCATAAGCATTGTGGGCGCTGATGGCCAGCCTTTCGTCAAGGTCAGCTTTAATACCCCACTTGTAGGCGTCTGGTCACCAGTTGGTAAGCACGCACCATTTGTCTGCATCGAACCCTGGTACGGAAGGTGCGATCGAGTAGGCTTTTCTGGCGACCTCTCTGAGAGAGAATACGGCAACAAACTGGCTCCGGGAGAAGAGTTTAACGCAAGCTACAGAATTGAAATAAAATAAATAAAGTATTGATGATCCATGACCGCTTCTTGAATTATAAGTCTGGCTGGATGAATATCAATAGCCTTTCGCGGCATATCCTCGTTGGCGAATTCCAATGGGTTCCAAGCCTTGGAGATTGACGCACCACCTGCGGTATTCCACGGTGCTATTGACATTCATCCTGTCAGACTTTTTTGGTGATCAAGCGGCCATGGATGGGAAGTGGCTGTAATTGGCTGGCTTAGAGGAAAAATTCGCCACCTATAGTAGTGGCGGACCAGCGGCTAGGTGAGCTATTTCATGTAATTTTCTATGCTGCGACGCTGATTTAATACCTATAGGCACTTTTCATGCCACGGGTACTATGAATTCAAGGAAATATCATTTGTTATTTTATCCAACCTAATACCCAAGGCTATTCCAATGCTGCCAGGTATTAAATTCGCGTTGAAACCATGCCAAAATCTGCAAGAATAGAGAGTAAAACCTAATACCCGTAGTCACACATTGCCAGCATGGTATGAGAAGCACCTAAAATATTTTTTCAAAGCAAGAAATCCATAAGACCAAGCATTAACAATTCATCAAGTGGTATTAACTAGCTCAAAATTAGGTCGATCCTCAAGTCCTCTTTGAGCGAAAAAGAAAATGTAAGTCAGTAAAAGTAAATACACAAACTCCAAAACAGGTCCAGAAAACTGGATTTTTCATATTTACGGACTTTATCATGGGAAAATGTTCTGTAGTAGGTAATAATTTCCCTCTCAAAAACTCAAAAATGGTTGTTTTCAGACTTAGAGCCAATATCTGAATCTACAGTCCGTAACATGGCCTCCATATCCAAACCCTGTTAATCCCTTGAAGCGAGCACTTTACGGACTTTAGGATGGAAAATGCCTAGATAAGTCCGTAATTAAATTTAATAACAAGTGATATCGCCATGGATTTTACGGACTTACATGAGGAAATCGCCATTCAGTCTGATTTACACCAAATATCGTTGGGGATTAGACATATTCGCGAGCAATGCCAGGAATCGCCTGATATAACATGTATTAGCTAGTATCACCAGCACCGCCAAGCGCAACCCCCCAGGCAAGTTAAAATCTGCGCTGCTAGCCAGCACTCCACATGCTGCACCCTTGCTCATCCCCGCTTGATAACCCAAAAACGTCCACCGGAAATCAGTCAAGTGGACCATGGAATACCGCAGCAGATACGGACGCAAGAATCATCTGAATTGTTGAGGCACCTAGTATCTGCGAGGATATGCCGTGAAAGCCACTTGAGTGATTTCTGGTGGGCGTTAAACTGTCAAAAGCGGGGGGATGAACTACATAATGCTAAATTTTAGCTTGGAAAGAGATTTACGTTTTAACAAAAATACTACTTGACACATAATACTATGCGACATATAGTATTGTGTATCAGGAGGTATTGCGATGGAAAATCAAATGAAAAGAGGACTACTGGATGTATGTGTCCTTGCAGCCATCAAAAGTGAAGACTCCTATGGATACCAGATCGTAAAGGATATGAGTCCTTTTGTGGAAATATCTGAGTCAACGCTTTATCCGATACTTCGAAGGCTTGAAAACCAGCAGCTGCTCACTGTCCGGACCGCTGAGCACAATGGCAGGCTAAGGAAGTATTATCACATCACAGCTTCAGGCCTTGAGAGATTAAAAGCGTTTGAAGAGGAATGGAAGGAACTTAAGCAGATTTACGAGTTTGTTACGAGGGAGGAGAAACATGAATAAGGCAGAATTTACACAGCAGCTTACAAATAGTCTTGCCGGTCTTTCCCAATATGATATAAACAGGTCGGTGGACTATTACACAGAGATGATAGATGACCGCGTTGAGGATGGAATGACTGAGGAAGATGCGGTTGCAGCCCTTGGAAGTATCGACGAGATAAGGTCCAAGATCCTTGAGGAAGTGCCTATCACCAAGATCGTAAAAGAGAAGATGACTCCAAAGAGAAGCTTTGGTGCCGGGGAGATAGTTCTTTTGGTTTTGGGAGCACCTTTGTGGATTCCACTACTTCTTGCAGGAATAGTTGTGATCCTGGCTATATATATCAGCTTCTGGAGCATTATCTTTTCGCTGTATGTAGCTGATCTTTCGGTGTTCATATCAGGACTTGCAGGACTTATCATTGCTGCGATCAAGCCAGGAGGACCGTTTGGGGCACTGTTTTACGCAGGCTGCGGAATCGCACTTATAGGCGTTGCGATACTATTGTTCTTTGGATTTAATCAGGTTACTAAGGGACTTTTATACATCAGTAAGATGATAATTCTTGGAATTAAGAAGTTGTTCGTAGGAGGTGGAAAAAATGAGACTTGAGA
Organism: uncultured Butyrivibrio sp.; assembly: GCA_947167765.1. GTDB lineage: Bacteria > Bacillota > Clostridia > Lachnospirales > Lachnospiraceae > Butyrivibrio. Next base: position 3,006 of record CAMVJI010000131.1, read on the forward strand.
AAAAGATCACTATATTTGTAGCAATCGGCCTTGTGATTTTGGGAAGTTTTATGGCGTCTTTTGCAGTTACAGCTGCAGGCGGAGATTTCTCCAAGATCGTTAAGACGGAAGAATATGAAGAAAAAGTATTTGATATAACAGAGGACTTTGAAGATATCAAGGTTGAGCTGCTTTCTCACGACCTTCAGGTTTTGCCATCAGAGGATGAGGATACACACTTTATCTGTCATGAGTTTAAGAATAACAAGTATACTGTTGATGTTCGCGGAACAGAGCTTGTTATCACAGAAAAAGAGAGTTTTGACTGGAAAGACCATATCATGGTCAATTATCCACACACCGATGAGATCCTGTATCTTCCCAAAGATTCTTACAGGGATTTCGAGGCCACCTTTGGAAGCGGAGATATGAATATTCAGGACAAATTCTCTTTTGCGGAGCTGAAGGTATCTGTTGGAAGTGGTGATGTAGAGATTAAGAATGTCTTTGCAAAAGAAAAACTGGCCATCAAGACAGGTTCAGGAAAGATAAATCTGGCAAGCTGCGACGCAGCATCCATGGATCTTAAATCTGGAAGCGGAGATATTGATTTTAATAGCTGCGATGGCATAAACATCGTAATCTCCACAGGAAGCGGCGATGTTACAGGTTCATTTAGGACTGCCAAGACCTTCGATGCCAATTCCGGATCAGGTGATGTAAGAGTTCCACAGGACGGAAACGGCGGAAACTGCAAGATCAGATGCGGTAGCGGCGATATAAGCATAGACATAGACTAAAGACCAGATAAACAGAGAATAGACCATAAAAAAAGTACCTCCACCGGGATCCTGCCGCAGTGAAGGTACTTTTATCTTTTTGGAAGAATTTTGATCATCTGTCATCTTCCTCCTTTCTCTTGCTAATACATATATCGTCATATTATACTAGTTGCTTAGGGCTCAAATTATTAAATAAGTATAACGAATTTAGCATAAAAGAGGTTTAGGTATGACAACAGTAGTAATCGCAAATATCATCGATTTTCTGGCAGCTGTAGTGCAGGTTGGTTCAGGTGCCATAAAAGAGAAGACCAAGATCCTTATAGTTCAGACAGTGCAGCTTCTTATGCAGGCTGTGAGCATGCTGATCCTTGGAGGTATCACAGGAGCAGTAAGTAACGTCCTTTCATGCTTCAGGAATTACCTTTGCTACAAGGACAAGCTAAATACAGCCTGGAAGGCCATTTTGATTGCTGCATCCATCGGATTTACCATTCTTTTAAACGACCAGGGGCTTTTAGGGATCATTCCAGCTGCAGTGTGCACCATTTACATCATCTTTATGGACATCAAGGATCCTGTTAAGTTCAAGCTCCTTGTGACACTTTCATTTGTTCCATGGGTGATCTACCACTTCATGATAAAGTCCTACACTGGAGCAATTTTCGATGCAGCAACTGTAGTAACCAGTGGTATCACACTCTTTAGGATGATAAAAGAAAAGAAAAACGCATAACAGATCCTGGCAACCCCAGTCATAGTCTACCGGCAGCAAAATAACGAGCTTATTTTGCTGCTTTTTTCATGTATTCTGAAGGCCGTGAAACATACAATTTAAGCATAGAGAAACACTTATACAAAAGTATTGATAAATGGGTGTTTGCGGGTCTTATAAGTGTTCCCGCAGGAAGGGAAGGATTGTATGTTACTAAAAGGATCATTTTTTATCGGAATGCTTTTCATTATCGTGTTGGCTATCGTAGTGATTGCCGCTGGTTATGTGAAGGCGCCTCCGGATAAGGCGTTTATTATTTCCGGCCTGCGAAAGGTTCCTCGCATACTCATAGGCCGTGCAGGCGTAAAGGTTCCATTTTTTGAAAGAGTCGACAAATTGTACCTTGGACAGATGACAGTCGACATCAAGACTGAGCAGTCAGTTCCTACAAACGACTTCATCAATGTAAACGTAGACGCAGTTGCAAAGGTAAGGATTGGCACAACTCCAGAAGCTATTCAGCTGGCAGCCAAGAACTTCCTTAACAAGAACCCTGAGCAGATCACACAGGACTTGCAGGATTCATTACAGGGTAATATGCGTGAGATCATTGGTACACTGGCTCTTAAGACCATCAACACTGACAGGGACAGCTTCTCAGATCAGGTTATGGAAAAGGCTTCAAAGGATATGAACAAGCTCGGTATCGAGATCTTGTCCTGCAATATCCAGAATGTAACTGATGAGAACGGCCTTATAAGCGACCTTGGTATGGATAATACTGCTAAGATCAAGAAGGACGCTGCAATTGCAAAGGCTCAGGCAGACAGGGACGTAGCAATCGCACAGGCAGAGGCTGACAAGGCTGCCAATGATGCGAGAGTTCTTGCACAGACTGAGATTGCTGAAAAGAACAACGCCCTTGCCATCAAGCAGGCAGAGCTGAAAAGAGAAGCTGACACAGCAAGTGCTGTAGCTGATGCAGCTTATGAGATCCAGACTCAGGAACAGCAGAAGTCCATCCAGACCGCTACTGTAAATGCACAGATTGCAAGAGCAGAGCGCGAGGCAGAACTTAAGCAGAAAGAAGTAGTAGTAAAACAGCAGGAACTTGCTGCTGAGATCGAAAAAAAGGCCGATGCTGAGAAGTATCAGGCTGAGAAAAAGGCAGAAGCTGAGCTGGTTCAGAGACAGAAGAAGGCTGAAGCTGCCAAGTACGAGCAGGAGCGTGAAGCTGATGCCAAGAAAGCCCAGGCTGAAGCCCAGAAGTTCGCAGCAGAGCAGGAAGCAGCTGGTATCAAGGCAAAATATGATGCTGAGGCAGCTGGTATTGCAGCAAAAGGTAAGGCGGAAGCTGAAGCTATCAAGGCAAAAGGTATTGCTGAAGCTGAGGCAATGGAAAAGAAGGCAGAAGCCTACAAGAAGTACAACGGCGCTGCTATGGCAGAAATGATGATCAAGATCATGCCTCAGATGGCTGCTGAGATCGCAAAACCTCTCTCACAGATCGACAAGATCAACATCTATGGCACAGGGGATGGCTCAAATGGCGCAAGCCAGATATCAGGGAATATGCCAATTGTGATGAAACAGGTATTTGATACCATGTCAGAAGCTACAGGCGTTGACTTTACTGAGATCATGAAGGCCGGAACCTATGATGCAAAGGTAAATAAGAACATCAACCTGGGAGGGGAAGGTATCAATATAAACGTAGACAATAAGAAGGATTGATGTTCAAATAAAAAGGCGGCGGTACCAAATGGTACCGTCGCCCTGTTTTTGCGATAAAATTATCAAGAAAACTTAAGATCAAAGCATCTTCTTAAGCTCGTCGTGTACGAACTGAACCTTAGGTCCAACAATAACCTGAACGTTTGTCTTAGAAGGACGAACAACGCCAGCGACACCGGCCTGTTTGATCTTCTTTTCATCAACCTGAGTATAATCGTTGATCTCAAGGCGAAGTCTTGTTGCGCAGTAGTCGAGTTCCTTGATGTTGTCTTTTCCGCCAAGACCTTCAAGAACAAGCTTAGCCATTC
>CAMVJI010000132.1 GCA_947167765.1 uncultured Butyrivibrio sp.
TTCCTTATGTCAGATATCTTTTTACATAGCAAAAGAGCTTTCGATCTGCTGTCATCTAGATCCTTTGACAGTTTCTTTCTGTGGGCGTCAAGGTCCGTTAAAACATCAAGGCGCTCCTGTTTTTTACTAAGCTCATCTAAAACCAGGGCAATGCTCTGACCGTATTTATCCTTTAAATGATTGACGACATTGAGCCTGTCCTCTACTGTCCTGAACTTCTCATCATCAAACTCAAGGCTGTCCATATATCCTGACAGTGAGTGGTTAAAGTCTGACAAAAGATTTTCTACATCAGACAGCTGTCCCAAAAGTTCCTCGATCTCGCTGTCGTAGGAAGCTACAGAAGATAGTTCTCTTACAGCTCTTCCAATAAGATCCACCGCACTTTCACCATCGTCCACAAAGCCAGTAAGTGTTGATGCAGTCCCAACGGCTTCAGAAATCTTTCGTCCATTGGCCATCTTGCGATAGGCGCTCTCAAGCTCCTCGTCTTCCCCTACAACGAGCTGCGCTTCTTCAATCTCGCCTATCTCAAACTCTAGAAGCTCCTGCTCCCTGAGTCTTGCACTTTCATCAATATCAGATTCAGAAAGCTCTTTTTCCAGGGCCTTCATCCTGTCGTACTCTGCTCGGAGCTCTCCAAAAAGGCCACCTAGTTCGCTTTCAAGATAGCCGTCTAAGATCTCCATATGCTTTTTCTTGTGAAGTAGCTCCTGGTGATCATTCTGACCGTGAATGTTTATGAGAATGTTAGAGATATCCCGCAGCTGCTTTGCAGTTACAGTCTCACCAGAAACCTTGGAAATGCTCCTTGTGGGAGTTATCTTTCTCTGTAGCACAAGAGTGCCATCTTCTTCTACAGGAATATCCATATCCTTTAGAAGTTTTCTCTTTTCATCGCTATCAACCCCAAATACCAGCTCCACAAGAGCGTACTCCTCGCCGGTACGGATAAGCGATGGATCAGCCTTCCCTCCCAGGGCCAGATTGACGGAGCCGATGACTACTGACTTACCAGCACCGGTTTCTCCCGTCAAAATGTTGAGTCCCTTAGAAAACTCAATCTCCTGCTCCTTTATAAGAGCAAGATTCTTAACGTGTAAACTATATAACATATTACCTCTCTCATCTTTCTAAAAAATGAGAACCCCATCCAAAACTATCTATCAATCGATGCCAAGCATCTCGTCAAATTCGTTCATAAGCTGCGTTGCTTCTTCTGCAGATTTGGTAGCAACGAAAATAGTGTCGTCACCAGCTATACAGCCAACTACCTGCTTTATCTCCAGGGAATCAATTGCAGCTGCAAGAGCCATTGCCATTCCTGATACAGTCCTGACAACTAAAAGATTCTGTGCAAGATCCATGCTGACAAATCCAGCCTTAAGGATCTTTACGTACTTGTCGTGCATAACCTCAGGATCAGCTGTGGTGTACACATACTTTTGTCTTCCGTCGGGAGTAACCTGCTTGGTCAGTTTCATCTGTCTGATATCTCTTGAAACTGTAGCCTGAGTTACATCATAGCCTTCGTCCTTAAGAAGTGCTGCAAGCTGCTCCTGAGTCTCAACCACATGATTATTGATGATTTCAATAATTTTGTCGTGCCTGTTCTTTTTCAACTTCTTCCCCTCTTTCCCTATTTATTTTTCGAACTTCTTACTGATCTTATCAAGAAAGCTCTCCTCTTTGAGCCTTAAGATCTTTGTCGTCTTTTTTGATTTTTTAACCTCTATCTTGTCTCCTGTACTCATAAGGAGCGTACCACTTCCGTCAAAAGAAACTATAGCCTCCTGATCAAAGCCGCTCCTGCCCTTAAGCAGTTCTACCTCTATCCTCTTATCCGGTGAAAAAAGAAGACTTCTTGCATTAAGTGAATGGGGACAGATCGGTGTCACCAAAAGCATATTGGCCAGAGGCTCAATTATAGGGCCACCAGCTGACATGTTGTAGCCTGTCGATCCTGTCGGCGTCGATATTACGAGGCCATCTGCATAGTAGCTGCAAAGAAATGTGCCATTGATGTAAATACTGTAGCCAATAGCAGCTATGCCCTGATATTTGGAGATGATGACGTCATTTAAAGAGTAGTCCTTTTTCCCTTCAAGACTTCCTCTTAGCATCATCCTGTCTTCTATTTCGTAGTCGCCATTAAGTATCCTGTCAAGGGCTCCATCGATGTCATTTACTGAAACCTCTGTAAGATAGCCCATGGTTCCAAGGTTTACTCCAACAAGGGGAATATCCATGTATGCTATGCTCCTTGCAGCCTGAAGCATTGTTCCGTCACCCCCAAGAACGATCACAAGTTCAGTATCCTCAGGGATAACAGAGAGGTTTTTCCTTGCTACAAATACAGGATCATCCTCTGTCTTATCCTCCGCTATCACACAGGTCTTACCCCGTGCCTTCAGATACTCCATGATATGACTTGTGAGGCTGTTGTCCTTATCCTTGTTTTTGTTGGTAACAATACAAAACTTATCCATGAGCCATCGCTCCTTAAGTGAGCTCTCCGTGAGCCTTTGAAACAGTTTCCTGTATCAGTCTGTTATTGTCATCGTTAAAAGATATTCCGCTCTTTTCTTCACATATCTGCTTAAGGAGTTTTTCTCCGTCAGCTTCAGTCAGAGTCTCTACCTGCGCATTCTTTTCGGGATCCTTACGGATATGTATCAGGTACTCTATGTTTCCCTCAGGTCCCTTTATTGGTGAGTACTCAAGGTGCAAAACTTCAAAGCCAGCAACAGCAGTGTAATCAAATATCCTGTGAACCACTTCGCTGTGAACAGCAGGGTCTCTAACTACACCCTTTTTACCAACCTTGTCCCTGCCTGCCTCAAACTGGGGCTTTATAAGGCAGACCATCTCGCCGCCATTCTTAAGAAGGCGCCTTGCAGGAAGCAGTATCTTGGTAAGAGAGATAAAAGAAACATCGCAGGAGGCAAAATCCAGATCATCCTGAATGTCGTCCCTGACCATATATCTGAAGTTGGTCTTTTCCATGCAGACCACTCTGTTATCGCTTCTAAGCTTCCAGTCCAGCTGGCCGTGTCCCACATCAACTGAGTAGACCTTGACTGCGCCGTTTTGCAACATGCAGTCTGTAAAACCGCCTGTTGATGCGCCTATATCCATACACACCTTGCCTGCAAGATCAAGGCCGAAATTATTAACCGCCTTTTCAAGCTTAAGGCCGCCTCTTGAGACATAGGGAATGGTTGCTCCCTTAACCTCAAGTGATGTGATCTTATCTTCCTCAAAGGTGGTTCCTGGCTTATCTTCTCTCTGGCCGTTTACAAATACATCTCCGGCCATAATAAGTGCCTTGGCCTTTTCACGAGAAGGAGCAAGTCCTCTTGAAACCACAAGGACGTCCAGTCTCTCTTTTTCCTTTGCCATAAACTTACCTGTGTACTTCCTTCAAAATTCTATCTGCTATGGACTGTGGATCTATTCCCAGCTCGCACCTGAGCTTATCAACACTTCCATGGGTTACGAACTGATCCGGGATAGCGATGCTAAGGACGCTGCAGTCCAGTCTGTTTTCATCTACAAAGGCCCTTACCTTTTCTCCATATCCGCCGCAGGCTACATTCTCTTCCATGGTTACAAAGAGCTTGTGGTTTGTTGATGCGACTTTGATATAGTCGGTATCTATGGGCTTAACAAATCTTGCATTCACAAGGGAGCATCTTACTCCCTGATCCTTTAAGATATTTCTTACTTCCTCGCCGATCTTGACCATGCTGCCAACTGCTAAAAGACATATGTCTTTTTCCTCATAGATAGGCTCACACTTGCCCATCTCTATAGGAGCCCTGTATTCTTTAAGTCCGTCGTAGGCATTGCCACGAGGGTATCTTACAGCCATGGGGCATCCTGCGTTAACCGCAAACTTGAGCATGTCTGAAAGCTCCCATTTATTCTTGGGCGCCATGATATGCATGTTTGGCATTGTGGACATGTAAGACAGATCAAATATTCCCTGATGAGTCTCGCCGTCGCTTCCAACAAGGCCTGCCCTGTCTATGGCAAAGACAACCGGAAGATTCTGAAGGCATACGTCCTCCATGATCTGGTCATAGGCCCTTTGCAGGAACGAAGAATATACAGCAAATACAGGCTTATAGCCGCCTATTGCAAGGCCGGCAGCAAAGGTAACTGCGTGTTCCTCAGCAATGCCTGCATCCACGAATCTGTCAGGATAGATATTCCTGAATCTCTTAAGTCCAGTTCCATCTGCCATGGCTGCAGTAATTGCCACAACCTTGTCATCCCTGGCCCCCAGCTTACACATTACTGTGGAAAAGATATCCTGGTAATTGGCAGTTGTTCTGGGATTCCTTGGAAGTCCATTCTCAACGATAAAAGGCTCCGTGCCATGGAATCTTGCAGGATGTCTCTCTGCAGGTTCATAGCCCTTACCTTTCTTGGTTACTATATGGACCATAACTGCTTTTTTAACTTTTCTGGCTTCCTTGATAGCTCTTATAAGACCTACAGTGTCATGTCCATCTACAGGTCCAAGATAAGTTATACCAAGGTTTTCAAATACCATTCCGGGAACGAAGAGCTGTTTAAAACTGTTCTTGGCTCTTCTGATGGAATCTACCACTTTGGTGTTGCTGCGAAGCTGTGCGTACACATCCTCTTTAAGGTTAAGATACCCCTGGGCAGTACGTACGCTGTCAAGATATTTGCCCATTCCTCCGACACTTTCGGAAATGGACATCTCGTTGTCGTTTAAGATAATAATATAATTGGTCTCAAGCTTGGAGAGATTGTTCATGGCCTCATAAGCAAGACCGCCAGTCAAAGAACCATCGCCAATAACTGATACTACTGCGTAGTCCTCTCCCTGAAGATCCCTTGCCTTGACCATTCCAAGACCTGCTGAAATAGAGGTTGAGCTGTGACCTGTATCAAAACAGTCACTGTCTGACTCACCTCTTTTTGGAAATCCACTCATGCCACCATACTGGCGCAGGGTATCAAAGCCCTCTTTTCTGCCTGTAAGAAGCTTGTGGGTATATGACTGATGTCCCACATCCCAGATGATCTTGTCCTTTGGAAGATCAAGAGCTACGTGGAGAGCCATCGTAAGTTCTACTGCACCAAGGTTTGATGCCAGATGCCCTCCTGTCACAGATATCTTGTCTATGAGAAACTCCCTGATCTCTTTTGCAAGCTCCGGGTATTGGGACTGGGGTATTTTCTTTATATCGCCTGTTTCATTTATCTGATCCAGAAGCATGATCATCACCGCCTAAGTAGCTTTATTTCTTTCTGTAGATCAAATACGTAAATAGCCTTCCAAGGAAACTCTCTTCAAAGCCTAGCTCCTTAAGTATATCGCTGGCCTCATCAGATAGCTTTTTTACCTTGGCTCTGGCTGCATCCATTCCATAGATGCTGACGTAGGTGCTCTTACCGTTTTTGATGTCAGAGCCTATGGGCTTACCCAGCTCTGACTCATCCCCCTCTATGTCAAGAATATCATCCTGGATCTGGAAAGCGATACCAACATCGCTTCCAGCCTTCTCAATCTTTTTTACATCATCAAAAGAAGCTCCTCCAAGAACAGCACCGATCATAAGACTGCTCTCAATAAGGGCTCCTGTCTTGTTCTCATCGATATAATGAAGTACTTCTTTTGCCTCATCCATATCTGTATAGGTGGTATTCTCAGAAACTATGTCTGCGCACTGTCCGCCCACCATTCCGTAGATTCCGGCCTTACGGCTAAGGATGGAAAGAGCTTCCAGATACCTGCTGCTTTGCTCTCCGTCATAATCAGAAAGCGCCTTGCCTCTTGCAGCACCCATGATTGCTGTCTCAAAAGCAAGGTTTAAAAGCCCGTCTCCAGCAAGAGTTGCCATTCCAGGTCCGTAAACTACATGGGTAGTCTTCCTGCCCCTTCTGTACTCATCGTTGTCCATAGCTGGAAGATCGTCGTGGACCAAAGAGTATGTATGGATCATCTCCATGGCTGCCATGAAGGGACGAACAATCTCCATGTCAGCATCAGCTCCAGCAAAGAGCTTGTAAGACTCCATCATCATCACCGGGCGAAGGCGCTTACCGCCCGCAAGTAGACTGTAATTCATAGCTTGGATCACAGTACTTGCATATCCTTCCTCCTCAGGGAGGAACTCTTTAAGCACATCTTCCACATAGGAAGCTCTATCCAGCAGTTCTTTTTCAAACTCTGTGCCACTCATTTACTCTGTATCCTTTGCAAACTTGGCAAGTACGCCATTAACAAAAGAAGCTGAGCCGTCCTGTCCGAACTTCTTGGCAAGCTCAACCGCCTCATTGATCGCAACTCCAGTAGGAACTGAATCGTCATATCTGATCTCATAAAGAGCAAGTCTTATGATAGCAAGGTCAACCTTGGCGATCCTGCTTGTGTTCCAGCCAGTGGTCTCCTTGTTGATATCCTCGTCGATCTCAGGAAGCTTATCTGCGATCTTTTCATATTTTTCTCTGATGTAGTCGGCGTCCTTTTTGCTGATCT
>CAMVJI010000133.1 GCA_947167765.1 uncultured Butyrivibrio sp.
TTTGGAGTGTGAGAAAGATTCTGATGTGTGTTGTTTGACATGATCAATCCTCCTCCTTTTTAAATGTTCCGTTGAGGATAAGCTGAGCAAAGTTGATGATGAGCGCAACGATAAGGAGCACTACTCCTACTGCACAGGCGTATCCCATATTGTTCTTTTCAATACCACGCTTATACAGGTAACCTACGATGGTAAGACCAATATTGTTTGGTGATGAATTGCCTGCCCATAACATATATGACTCAAGGAACATAGCAAGTCCCGCATATACAGAGATGGTCAGAACATAGATTGTTGTTGGCTTTAAAAGAGGCAGTGTCACATACCAGAACTTCTGCCATGGTGATGCTCCATCGATGTCAGCCGCTTCATATAAAGATGAATCTATTCCCTTAAGACCTGAAATGAAATAGAGCATATTGACGCCCGTCCATCTCCAGCAGCATAAAACAAGAAGCGCCAGCATTCCTGACCAGCCGTTCTTAAGCCACTTGTATGTGCCAAAACCAAGAGCCTCAGAAATAACGTTCATCTGTCCTGTCTTATATTCAGAGAACATAAGTCTGAAAAGAGTACCTGAAATAACTACTGAAGTCAGGGCCGGCATGTAAAGAATTGCCTTCCAGACGCCCTTTGCCTTAACGATATTGGAATCCATTAAAACCGCAAAAAGCATTGGGAACGGGATCAGCAGCAATAATGTATAGAACATGTACTTCGCACTGTTTGCCACAGCGATCATGAACACCTTGTCCTTAAGCAGTTTTGTGTAGTTATCAAACCCGATCCACTCAGTCTTGATAGCACCTATATCCTGAAAGCTCATGGTGAACGCCGTTATAAGAGGATAAATCCAGAAAACAAGAAAGCTTGCTATGAACGGCATAACAAAAACGTATGGGGCAACTTTTTGCGAATAGAGGAAATTCTTACCTTTCATCTCCTACTCCTTTTTATTGACTATTAGAAAAGGGGACACCGGAGATCATACCGGCATCCCCTCTGGATCTAACTTAAGAGCATGTCTATTAAAATCACTGCTCCATGTCTACTGCATCCTGCAGCTCCTGAAGAGCATCATCTACACTGTAATCAGGATCTTCAAGAACCTCGTTAAGTGTTGTTGTGCATACATACTCGTTGATTGTAGGGCTTATAGCAACAACAGAAATCTTACCAATGTTGTCCATTCCGATTTCGTTAAGAACATCGTATGGATAGTTGATGAAGTAAGCATTGAACTGATTGTTGTCATCATGAGCGAAGGAATCCTTGTCCCACATAGCTGTGTTACATACGTCGAATCCAAGCTTATCCCAAATGTGCTGCTCACCTTCATCTGACATCTTAGCCCAGCAAAGGAACTCTGCTGCAAGCTCTTTGTTCTCAGACTGCTGTGTAACAACTGTACCTGTTCCGCCGATACCTACTGAGCACTTCTGTCCATCCTGGAATACAGGGCACTTAGCGATGTACCAGTTTCCGGCTTCCTCAGGCATATAGTTTGTAAAACGGCTCATGTACCAAAGTGCCTTAGGGAATGAAACGATGTTGTGATCCATGATGTTCTGGAATCCAGCCTCAAGGTCTACGTGTCCGTCTGGAGAGATCTCAGCAAGTCCACTCTTGAGCCAGCTCTGCTGCATTGTAAGCATGTTCTTTACAGAATCAAGCTGGCAGTTTGCAGGATTATCAAATCCGCCTGTCCAGTCATCGCCGTACTCAGCCATTGCAAGCCAGAGCCAGTCTGTTCCGCCTGTATCAACTGATGTCCAGTACTTACCTTCTTCGCCGATGGCGTCAACGTACTCTTTTCCAAGAGCCTCGTAGTCTGCCCATGTCTTAACAGCATCGATCTTAGCAATAACTTCTTCCTGTGAAAGGCCCATAGCCTCTGACATAGCTGCTACGTTATAAAACATTGCTGTAGCTCCAACGTGATAAGGAGCTCCGTAATAATGTCCATCTTCTCCCTGATATGTCTGCATTCTTGCAGGAACCATTGTGGACATGTAAGGTGATGCATAATCATCAAGTGGAACAAGCCACTGATCAAGACCTGCAACAACGTTAGGGAACTGTCCAACCTCTACGTCACAAATATCAGGAGCACCTGTTCCAGCTTCTAAAGCTGTAAGGAGCTTGGTGTGCATATCGCCATAAGGATATGTTGTACATGTGATCTCGATTGTTCTGTCAGGGTTCTGCTCGTTCCAAACTTCTGCCATATCTTTGTAATGCTGGCCGTGAAGTTCTACGAATGTCCACATCTCTAAGTGTGTACCATTTGCATCTCCAAATGTAGCATTTGGAATTTCCTCTGCTGCAGCTTCTTCTGTAGTAGCTTCAGCTGTTTCTGTTGCACCCTCCGACGTCTCAGTTGCAGCGCCTGATCCACATCCTGCAAGCAGGCCGGCAACCAGCGCCATGCTCATTAAAGAGCTGACCAATTTCTTTTTCATTTTGCTTCCTCCTTAGAAAGAATAATACCTATCGATTACACGTAAATCATATAGCCGTCCATAAGGGGGTGTCAATATTTATTTTAGATTTTCTTGAAGTATTTTAGATAAACGTTGTTATGCACCAAAACCCATTGCTTGTTTTGTGCAAAACATACAAATTCCATTTATTTTAGAATTTTATATAGTTTAAAATTCCTCAGCCATGCCCATCTTTTAACTTAAACGTTTTCAGAAAATAAAGAACTTTAGATGTATCTAAAGTAAATTTTGAAATAATTGACATTTTAACGTGCTATGTTATAGTAAAATCTGAAGATAAAATGCTAAAGTAAAATAGAAAAATCTAAAATTACCTGCAAAGGAATTACACCATGCTCCATATTGAAAATTTTGAAGACGGAATCGAGCTGTATAAAGCCCTTGGATCTGAAGTAAGAGTTGAGATCATCAAACTTCTTATTCAGAATAAAGGAATGAACATGAACGAGCTTGCTGGCAAGCTCGGAATAACTGCCGGTGCTCTCACCGCACACATCAAGAAGCTTGAAAGCTGCGGGCTTGTATCCATTTCGGGAGAAGCTCATGGACACGGCAATCAGAAGATCTGCTCGGTACCTATAGATAAGATACTTATCAACATCGTACCTTCTGAACCCACAGAAAGCCTGTATCAGACCGAGGTCAAGGTTGGACACTACTCAAGCTACAGCGCTTATCCTACCTGTGGTCTGTCCACCAGCGAGCAGCTCATCGGCGAAGTTGATGATCCAAGATATTTTGCACATCCTGACAGGTTTAACGCTGATATCCTCTGGTTCACCACCGGATATGTGGAGTACGATATACCCAATTTCATTCCACCAGCTCAGCGAATCACCCAGCTTGCAATTTCAGTTGAGATTAGCTCAGAAGCCCCTGGAATAAACAGTGACTGGCCTAGCGACATCAGCTTTTTCCTCAACAAGAAGCTCATCGGAATGTGGACATCACCTGGCGACTTTGGAGATGTACCCGGAATCTTTACTCCTGACTGGTGGTTCCCTAACTGGAATCAGTACGGGCTTTTAAAACTCATAGTTATCAATCGCCATGGAACATTTATCGACGGACTCAAGATCTCAGATGTTTCCATAGACGAATTTGACTTAACTAGCAACAGCAAGATCAAATTCCGCTTTGCTGTTGACAAGGATGCCGAGCACCCTGGCGGATTTACCATCTTTGGCAAGACCTTTGGCAACTACGCCCAGGACATCAAGGTAGGCATCAATTACGTACCACTCAATGAAGAATCTAAATAATCATGGAGACCATATACCAATGATCAACAAGACAATCAAAGGAGCTGCATCTGCCCTGGTGGCTGCAGTTCTTTTCTTATCCGGATGCGGACAACAAACAGAAGTTTCAGTTAGTGACATTGCACTTGAAAAGAACTCTTTTTACAATCCGATAATTCGTCTTTCTGACGACAAAGGAAGGCTTATATATGGCGGCGATCCGGCTGTTTTCGTCGACGGAGACACCGTCTATTTGTATACAGGACACGACATGTCTACTGACAAAGAAGTTGAGGAGCGCGCTTATCACATCCCAGAGTACTTCTGCTATTCCTCCAAGGACCTCAAGACCTGGACCGCAGAAGGCGTTGTCATGAACATGCACGACGTTGAGTGGGCCAAGGACTCAAAGAGCGCATGGGCAAGCCAGGTGATCAAGCATTACGATGAAGAGGCCAAGAAAGATCTCTACTATCTGTACTTCTGCTCCTGGGACAAGACAAGTCGTGGCAAGCAGTCTATTGGCGTTGCTGTTTCCGAGAGCCCCACAGGGCCTTTTACAGATATAGGAGAACCTATTGTAAGAGGAATTATCACCAAGCCTGAGACCAGCGCCTGGAATGATATCGACCCAACAGTCTGGGTGGATACCGACGAAAACGGCAACGAAAAGAGATACCTGGCATGGGGAAACGGTAAATTCTTTATCTGCGAGTTAAATCCTGACATGATCTCAGTAAAGGACCAGAACGGCGATGGCAAGATCACCTCAGGAAGAAACCTTGACGCAGGAGATATCCTTACTACCCTTAAGGGCTTTACATCCTACACTGAAGCTCCATGGCTCTACAGAAGACAGGACCCTGAAGGCAACTACTACGGCGATTATTACCTGTTTTATGCTTCCGAGTGGAGGGAGTCTCTGGCCTACTCTACAGCAAGCGATCCCATGGCGGATGAATGGACTGCAGGAAACATCTTCATGAAGCCTACAGCCACCTGCAACACCAATCACGAAGCCATATTTGATTTTAATGGCAAGACTTACATGATGTATCACGACGGCGCAAGACCAGGGGGCAACGGATACAGGCGAAGCGCCTGCCTCCAGGAGCTTGTCTTTGAAGAAGACGGCAGCATATCTCTGATGGAAGAATCAACAGCGGGGCTATTTGGCAGTACATCGCTTATAAAGAGCTCTAGCGGTTCATACATAAGCCATGAGCAGTTCACAAACTCCTCTGAGGATTCAAGCTACCCATATCTTGATATAAAGATTGGCGAGGAATTATCTGAAAGCGTTCTTGACCATCAGTGGGTGATAACAGATGGTAAGTATGATCCTGATAACCAATACCTGGTTTCCATTCAGGCAGAAAACAAGACCGGACTGCATATAACAGCCGGTCCTGAAGGCAATGTCACTCTTTCACAAGACGTAGATGGTTCTGAAGATACCGCAAAAAGCCAGACCTTCAAAACCACAACAGCTTTAAATGGAAAAGAAGGAATGGTATCATTCGAAAGCATAGCTTATGAGGGTTCTTATCTTACCATCTCAAATGGCATCATAACTCTCTCAGATGGATCAGATGCTGACGCATGTTCTTTTGAGGTGGAGTAAACACAATCAGTTCACATATCAAATATGCTCATCTGCCGGTATTTATCCGGCAGTTCCTGCATATATCTAAAACACTCATCTGGGGTTGAGAGGATATTATTATCCTTACAGATTCTCTTAAAGATCCCTTCAAGTTCTTTTGCATTGGGACTAGGCAGTTCATAAGCATTTCCATAGCGGCTTATGTACTGCTCTTTTAATCCCGGAAAATGCTTATCAAGTGCTGCATAGTAATATTCCCTGTCCCCTTCACGGAGCGTAAGTCCCATACCAAAATCTATGATACCTTTTACACCAACACGGACGCATTCATCAAGAATTGCTGTGATGTTTTCCTTCGTGTCGTTGATAAATGGCAGGATTGGTGTCATCCACACCATGGTAGGAATGCCTCTTTTCTGCATCTCTTCCAGGACTTCAAGGCGCCTTTTTGTATTACAGACATTGGGCTCCAGTATTTTACACAGATCATCGTCCCAGGTTGTAAGCGTCATCTGCACAACGAATTTAGCTGATCTGTTAATCTCTTCAATAAGGTCAATATCTCTAAGAATGCGGTCTGATTTTGTAATGATTGACGCTCCGAAGCCGTTATCTCTAATTATCTCAAGGCACCTTCTTGTGAGCTTCAGCTCTTCTTCGCAGTGCATATATGGATCAGACATAGAGCCTGTCCCTATCATGCACTTTTTACGCTTGGACTTAAGAGCTCTTTCAAGAAGCTCCGGAGCATTCTGCTTGACTTCAACATCTTCAAAAGGGTGCGTAAACTGATAGCACCTGCTGCGGCTGTCGCAATAAATACAGCCGTGGGTGCATCCTCTGTATATATTCATCCCGAAGCGTCCCCCGTTTCCGGTAAGTATCCCTTTTGCATCTACAAAATGCATTTTCAGCTCTCCTGTTTTTGTAAACGAGGCGTTACTTGATCCTGCTGTTATGAGTTAACAAGCTTTAAGAATTTCTTATCATTCATCTGTTCATTGGTCACGTACTCTCCATC
>CAMVJI010000134.1 GCA_947167765.1 uncultured Butyrivibrio sp.
TCTTCATAGTGCAACAAATACCATAGTGAAGATCATCTTAGAAGAAATACAGTAATAGAAATTGAGGATAATGTAATGATCTATAAGACCAAAGGAACATGCTCAACACAGATAGAGCTTGATGTTGTTGACGGACTGATCAGAAATGTTAAGTTTACAAACGGCTGCAATGGAAATCTTCAGGGCATCAGTAAACTTGTAGAAGGGATGAAGGCAGAGGAAGCTATTGAAAAGCTCCGCGGGATCAAGTGTGGTTTTAAAAATACCTCATGTCCTGATCAGCTCTCATACGCAATCGAGCAGGCAATGAACGCCTAAGAGAAAACTAAACAGAAGAATAGTACAGAAGACCATCTTTCAAGTCAAATTGGAAGATGGTCTTTTTTCTTTTTTTTTAATGATTTTTACGGAAAGACTTAACCGATTTTTAAAATACTATATGTTATCATATTATTGCGGACTTTATCTTGTTGTAAGTATAAGGAGAAAATTATGCCAAATCAGGATCAGTATCTTAGTTACAACACACAGCTTAAGAGACTTAAGGATAAACAGGAAATAATGCCTTCAAACTTAAATGAGTTTGATAAGACAAAAAATGAAAATAAGGCATTTATCCAGCATAACTCCATTGAGGAAACAAAAAAGGAATTAGCATTTATAGATCATCTTCTTACAGGAAATTATATGAAAGAAGAGGTTCAGAATAATGTGCCTGAAAGGTTTAAGCTAAAGCTCACAGAAGAAGACTACATGCTGCTTTCAAATAGAAAGACCATGGGGCTTTCTAATATTCTATTAAATGACAACACAAAAGAAGATTCCAAGGAGATGACTAATGTAAAGATCGATATCCTGAACTTCGCAAAGGTCATGGAAAGCTGTAAAGCGCTGCCTCCAACAAGCGAAAATCTTGATATGGTAGATGTTGCCATAAGAATGGCCATCGATTCCTGCATAAGCTACTGTAACAATAAGCATCCTAAGTTTAAGACTGGGATTGCAAGAAAAGAGATGGTTAAGGAAATCTATCAGAGTCTTATCGAAGAGTCGGAGCTCTTTTCCTTAAAGCGAAGAGAAATGGAAAAAGGGAATAAGGAAATAAAACTGCCACAGACCATAGGCGAAATGTTTGGGTTAAGTGAGCTAGGGACCCTTGAACGTCCCATGACCAAACAGGAGGTCAAAGAAGCCCAGAAAAGAGAGAGACAGCAACGTAATAATGCTAATAACCAGGCAGGCAATCAGGCAGTAGCAGCGCCAAGGATAACCTACCCTGAAGAAGTAAAGTTTGTAAGAGAGATCTTTGGGGAGAGGTACAATTTTGCTGAGAAAATAAAGGCAAAATATAAAACCGACAAAGAAATCAAGGCAAGATCAAGGGAGGTGAAGGCTCTATACGATTCACTAAAGCTCTTTACTCCTGGAAATGTGGCACTTACAGATGTTATGGTTCTTGGGAAAAAAGCTAAACTCCTTCAAAAATCAGACAATTCCACCTATATCATCTTTGATCACAAGGAATATCCTCTTGACAGGACCTTTGCAACAACCTGCAATCAGATAGAAAATGAGATCTTTAATAACTCTGAAGTATACGGAAATGACCAATTAGAGAACCTTCTAAATGAGTTTGAGAAAAAGGCAAACAATGGAAAAATGACTTCTGGTGAGAATAACAGGATTCGCACCATGCTCTCTGAGTACCTTAATATTAAGACAGGTCTTGCAGTAAACGATTTTAATAACACCTTTAGAAGTGATATGGTCAACTATATCAAGGACATTTTAAGGGGAAGAGCGCCTTCAGAGATAAAAAACGAGGTAGAAGAAAACTCAAAAAGTAACCTGTTTATCAATGGCGTAGCTGTTTCTGAGATGGTAATGCTAAACAGTAAAAAGAGCATTGACGAGATCAAAGAAATGGTTGAAATGAACACGCAGGAACAGAAGGTGGTCTTAGAGCCTGGATGGGAAGAGGGAGAACAAAAGGTAAAGAACCTTATTTCTGACCTGATATATAGTAATGACACTGAAAAGATGGATGCATCCCTAAAGAATCCGGGAGCATACATCAGAGATATGCTTGATAAGCACAAAGATGCGCTAAAGGCCATTAAGGATTCCAAAACCGATCCGGAAGCCTTCATAAAGGGCATTTTGCAAAAGATGTCACTTGATAATCTAAGTGCAAATGTTAATGGATATGAGCTAAAACTTGATGGTGTTCTCTCACAAGCTATGGCTGTACTTATAGATTTTGCTGAGGATGGAGAAATTCAAGATGATCAAATTCTAATGATCAAGAAAGAGCTTGATCAGGCAGTTGATAAATCCTGTCAGATACTGCAGCAGAATGTATCTGATATTGCAGGGGTGATCTTTGAAAAGGTCCCGCAGGATGAAAATTATGATGATATGACTTTAAAACAAAAAGTCTCTGTCATTTCAAAATCTGCTCATGGTCAGGGCTTATTTACAGAAAATGTCTTTAATTCATACTTTGCCAAGATGAACAATGTAGATAAGAGGGCAATGCTTGCTGCTGTTATCCGCACAGCGAAAAAAGTTCCAGACTCATCTGCTATAAAGGATGATGATCTTATTGATGAGATCAAAGCTTCGAAGCCTAGCCGTTTTATTAAAACATTTGAGAAACTAAAAAAGGAAAAGCAGGATAACGGTAAGGAGAGCTATCAACTGGATGACGAGCAAAAGGAGGTTCTTAGAGCTTATAGGGAGTTCAGGCATAATGTGAAGATCCAGGCAAACTTCATGGCAGGTCTTATAAGAGGCGCAGGCCCGCTTATGCACAAAATGATGCAGGGAATGCCCACAGCAAATCTGCCAGAGGAGATACAGGAAGCACTTTCTGATGTAAAGGACAATCTTCCTCCTATCCCAGATCATATCGTAAAGGCAGAGTTTATGTCTCTGGTAGAAAGCTCACATGGGAACATAACCAAGATAAAGAAGGAAAAGTCCCTTGGAGCAGCATCTGTTGGCGAGACATTTTTATGTAAAGTATATGGCCCAAGGCCTGATATGAAAAACGGTAAGGAAGTTGTTATAAAACTTATAAGACCTGAGGCAAAAAACCGAATGCAGCGTGAAGAGGCTGTAATGCTTGAAGCTGCCCAAAAAACAGACAAGGCTATGTATCTTACATATAAAGGACAGCTGGAGAATTATAAAAAAGAGCTGGATCTGTCTGTTGAAGCCCGTAACTGCAATGAAGGTGTAAAAAACTACACAGGTAAATTTGATGATGTTAAGACTATGAAGGTCATGGATGGTGTTCCTGCTACGTCCAGTGCTCTTATTGTAGAGAAGGCCGAGGGAGTGACATTAAAGAAATATATAAAAGACCTATGGAATTATTCGGACGAGCTGCTTGGGGAGTATTACAGCAAGGAAGAAGAGGATGGGATCGTTACACTAAAAAAATCATTACCTGCTCATATATCTCAGGAGATGAGAGCCGATCTACAGAAAAAGCAAAAGCTCCTTATCCAAAAGATCGAGGATGCAAAAAAGAAAAGAGACCATATTATCAATCTCTGCGATGCCTGGATCGAGCAGGCTATTATGAATGATAAGAGCGGATTTTATCATGGTGATCTTCATTCTGGAAATATTATGATCAATGATAAAGAAGCTACATTTATCGATTATGGAAATACAGTGCAGCTTACGCAGAAACAGCAGGTTTCCATATCACAGATGGCTCTGGCAGCAACTTGTTCAGTTGCTATTCCTGCCAGTGATAACCCTGTGGAGTTGTTTTTCAATGCGTTCAATGACCTGATCACGGAAAACCAGAATCAGGAATTTAACGATATGTATACTGAGGAAAAGAAAAAGGATCTAAAGGATGCTTTTGCCGAGATACTAAGGGAAGGTGATGAAGAAGAGGCTGGATACAGGATTTCTCTTTGCCTTGCAAAGGCGCAGGAGCTGGGAATCATGTTACCTGCGGCAGTTCAGAACTTTTCTCAGGGACAGGTAAGGCTTCAGAATTCACTGGACGAAATGAATGCTGCAATTGAATATCTGGAGAAGAGCTTAACAAAAATTGATACTGCAGGATATATGGACCAGGAAACATGCGACCCGGTAACACACATGATCGCCAAGGTAGGAAATAATACTAAAATCACTAATTTTGTTGAAGGATTCAAAGGACATGTAAATAGTATTCTTCCAGTTGATGAAACTACCTTTAAAACGGCATTAGTTGACAATACAAAAAAGAAAGGAAATGCTGAAAAAGGCATAAAGGCTGTGGATAAGCGGGCAGACTTTATGCGAGATTATACAGATAAATATTCCGGATTAAAAAAACTGAGTGCAAACGAACTTCTTGCCATGGGTCTTTCAATGGAACAGCTTAAAGAGCTTGGATTTGATACGACAGAACTAAAACCCGTAAAAACATTCAAGGAAAAATTCATGGAATACTATAACGCCTATAAGGATAATATGGATGATCCAGGAAAGAAAAAAGGAGAAGTCACCCTACTTACGGAGCTTATGCCGGAAAGTAGTCTTTTCGATGGTACCTTAGATGCTTTTGGTGGACAACAGCTTTTTAGCAAAAAAATAAGTGATGCGCTTATGAAAGTGGATAAGGATCTGATGGAAGAGTGCTTTCAGGTTTATGAGAATCTGGTACCAAAAGCACTTTTGCTCATGAAGAAAACTGATACTCTTTGGAGCAAGCAGGATGCAAAGAAGCTAAGTGAAGATGAAAAAAATCAGCTGACAGGAGAGATTTACGCTTCTTACAATGAACTTCACAATGCATCGATCAAGGATGATACATTCTTTACATCAATATCAGTACTTCTGGATAGTCCTCATTATGAAGATATTCTGGATGAGCACATTAAGCCTCTTTTCGCTATAGAACACGGGGAGCTTGGAAAAAAACTCCAGGAGAAATTTGAAGCATATAAAGCTATCAAGAAAAGAAACCCAATACAGAAGGTTTCCGTTGGAACTGGCTATAATAATGAGTGGGTTGTAAACCCGGAAGATTCTGAAAACTACAAAAAAGCCGCTTCTGAATTTATGGACGCCTATGCTGAGATTTCGAAGTACTGTCTGAAAGAATATGTGCAGGATATGTATTCAAAGGAAACCAGCGTAAAGTACGTAGATTATAATACCGTCATGAAAAACGTAATGAACAGAAAATTACCGCTGGAAAATGGTGGAATAAAGGAGAAGCTTGGTGCTCTCCAACTGATTGGAACATGGCTTGGCACGAAGTCAAAAGATATGGTGAAAGAGGTTGCCATAGCAAATGGTGTGCATCCTTGGTTGTTAAAGTTGATATAAGGTCAAAGGAGCTTTTATATGCCAGATTTATCGGAGGAAAAATATAAATACATAAGACTTACTAGTGAAGATGCCGCTTATTTCAAGGATCTTGACCCTTATGAGAAGCTTGGACTCCTTAATATGCCTTACGGCTTTGCTCTTGGGGCCTTAAGAAGACATGAATACAGTCTTGAGCCTATAGGCTTACTTGTGGGGACAATCTGCATGGAGCAGATCATCATAGAGTGGCTTTTGATAAAACCAGAGCACCAGTTTGAGGGACATGGAGAGGAGCTTTTGGATGGTGTCTTTAAGCTGGTGGATGCGTTTAATATACCAACTCTTAAAGCGGTTATTTCGCCTGGCTATGAAAAAGAGCCACTGCTTAAGGGAGCGAAGAGATATTTTGAAGAACGACTTTTTTCAGAGAGCGATCAGTTCATCGCAGATACGTACTTAAGTGTGGAGACTCTGAGGCTTAAGGCGCCAGGGCACAAGAGTTCAGGAAATGGATCATTTATACCTTTAAGCAAAATGTCAGGAGAGGATCGGGGAAAAGCTCTAAACAAGCTTTCTAACATGACAACTGCACTGTTCACATATCCTCCGGAAGGCTTTGTTAGTGCCTTGGACTATGACCTTAGCATGATCAGCGTAGAAAGTGGAAAAATAACATCAGCTCTTTTGATAGCACAGTATAATGGGGCCTTGCTGCCAGTATATTACTACGCAAAAAATGATGAGCTGTCCCAGAAAATCGTAAATTCAGCTATAGAAGAGGCATATAAAAAGTATGGTGCAGCAATGGAAGTTGTCTTCATGGCAAGGCAGCCAGAGTCTGCCGCTCTTATTGAAAAAATAACTGGAGTGCAGGAAAAGGGCGAGATCTTAAAAGCTTCAGTAGAAGAGTATAAAAGAATGTGAGTTACCATTTTCTCTTTTCCTTCGTATAAACAACTATAAGGAGATGATAGTTATGTCTGAGATGAACGATTTATTACGTAAAGAAAAAACCAAGAACACCACC
>CAMVJI010000135.1 GCA_947167765.1 uncultured Butyrivibrio sp.
CATGACACCTTCCATATATTCCATGGCAGGTACATCGGGAAAGAGCTGAGTGATCAGCTCTTTAGAGTAATCTTTTTTACAGATGATATAGATAGGGGCGTCAGGGCCGCAGAGGTCCTGGGCCTTTTTTGCGCTGTATGAGATAAGAGAGAGAATGTCAGAGTTGACCTCCTTTGTGTTGCATCCAAGAAATGATGTAACCAGTAGCCCGTTGTCCAGCCTCTTAATGAGGAAAAGACCACAGCCTTTTTTGTTAACAAAAAAAGAGGAAAGCTGCTGGTCATAAATGTTTTTGGACTTGGTAATCTTCTCGCAGCCTACAGCTTTTTGAAGCAAAATAAAGCCGTCATCGCCAAGATCTGCGATGCTCTTAATGTCTGCTGTGGAGGCTTTTTCAATTACCTTGTGTTTGACAAACTCTTTTGCACTTGAAGAAAAGACAAAAAAGACATTGTCATCAAACTCAAAGCCCAGGCTGTTGTAAAAATCGAAACTGTCCTTAGGGGCTATGGCAGGAAGATGAATAAGCCTGTCCTTAATACCACTGGCGGACATGATACTT
Organism: uncultured Butyrivibrio sp.; assembly: GCA_947167765.1. GTDB lineage: Bacteria > Bacillota > Clostridia > Lachnospirales > Lachnospiraceae > Butyrivibrio. The sequence continues at coordinate 563 of CAMVJI010000135.1, forward strand.
TCGAACTCGTCAATGAGAGTCTTAGCCGTTTCGGTATCTTTAAATTCATCCTGTATATACATATGGCTAAGGAGACCAAAGCAGCCATGCTCCTGGCTGAAATCAACATAAAACTGAAGGACTCCTGTCACAAAGCCTTCGTCATCGCATGCGCCAATTGTGTAGAATCCTTCTTTTCCAATATTACTGCGGCTCTTTTCTGAAAAGAAATCTGTAAAGGCCTCAGCTTCCTTAAGTGTAACGGTAAATGTTACCATGTCTTACTGCCTCTTTAATTGTGATATATTTACATTATACGATATCGTTCGTATAAACTATATGGTAAACAATAATTTGCTAAGAAACATTTACTGAGGTGGCGACATGGCTGATGAGAAACTCTATTCGTGGAAACCTGAAGAACAGGACGTTTTTAAAAACATAACAGTTGACAACAGCTTTAAGCAGAAAGATCAGCAATATGCTGATCATATGGCCTTTGATCAGAACCGGAAGGATGCGCAGAAGCGTGAAAACAAAGATAAAGAGGCTGAAAACGGCATTAACATTGGCATCGATGAGGAATTGGCAGAGAAAAGAGAAATCGTAGATGCCAACATGCCCGGGACAATTTCTGTCTTTAGTGGTAAAGAAAAGCTGATAAGAAGCGCTAAATACACATATGTAACCACTGAGGGGGATAGAAAGGTTGAAAAGAAGGGGAGCAGAACGCCTTCCAGATGGCGTATGAAGCCAATCCTTGATCATCTGAACGCGCTTGATGCTTTGCTTGACAAGGTTGTTGATCTTAAAAAGGTAGAAGAGATCCAAAATGAATTCAGGCAGATATGTCTTTCTTGCGAGAAATATTTAAGGCACCGCAATCCCTGGACAGATGAAGGCAAAGCCAGAAAGCAGATGGTACAGGATATTTTTGAGCAGGTAAAGACAGAGTCACTTCGTTTTTCTGTAAGGGTTGAACAACTAAGTACAAAACCTGAGGAAAATGGACTTAAAACATGGCTTGATGTCTTAAGGGATGTCAGAACTGAGAAATTTGAGGATGGAGTCGACGGAGCCACAGTAACCATAGGCGGGGCTGGCACTTCCAAGGTATATATCGTAGAAAAAAACGGCAAGAAGCAATACTTTAAGGAGACTGAAAAAATTCCAAGCGATGATTATGACGTACTTACTAGTGAAGCCATTTCTTTAGCTCAAGATGAGCTTAGAGCATATGAAGCTGATAACAGACATACAAAAAAGGATAAGGAAGATTTTAGATCAAAAATCACACAAAGAAGTAATGCGCTAAAGGCAGTCATGGATTGCTTAAAATATTTGTTTGAGGATTTTGACTCTATTGGAGACTTCTTTGATGATCACAGAGATTCTGATAAGATCATGGATGGCATAGTAAAAGTGCTTGATGATAAGGAAAAAAAACTTGAGAAAAAAGATACTGTTCTTGAAAATCATATCATTACTTTAAGAAATATAATCGAAAAAAAAGATGAAATAGGCAGCGTTTATGGGTATGTCTCCGAGACACTTCATGAGATCAGTAAAAAGGCCAGATGTCATGACATTGCTGTTAGTAGTGCTATGATAAAGGAGAATGCTGACCTTTCCAGAAGAAATGTTGCTTCTGCCAGAATGGCAAAACTTCTCGGGCTTAACGGCGAAGGACATAATCTGATAGCTGATAGCAAGCTTGCTGATGTTATCATAAATGGTAAGACTATGCATGGAATCCTCATGGATGAAGCTTCTGGAGTAGTACTGTCCGATTATAGTAAACATAGTGTCTTTAAAACCAGATATTCAGCAGACGCTTTTAGGAGTTTGTTAAATCTTCAGATCTATGACATCATCATGGGGCAGGTAGACAGAAATGCCAGTAATTACCTGGGAGCAATTAAAGAAGATAAGATGACAGGAAGTTGTGAAGTACTCAATATTACGGGCATAGACAACGATATGTGCGGAGGAGTTTTGAGATATTCTGATATTTTTATTGAGGGAAAGAGTGGTTACAATCGGATCAGAAATATCGTTGTGGATAATTCTTTTCAGCCTCCTGCTATCGAGAAAGAACTTGCGGACAACATAATGAAACTGACACCTGAGATCATACATTTTCAGTTTTGCGATATTTTCGATAAAGATGAGCGAAGAGCTCTCATTGACAGATTAAGCGAAGTGCAGGAAGTTATTAAAATCTTGAAAAAGAAGCATCAGGATAAAATTATCGGAAGAACTGATAAAGCCCAATGGACCACTCGTATGATGGAGTTTAGCAAAGTCGTTGGGGAGCGCATGCGTAAGGACGTTAAGGATGCGAATGATGAAGAAAAAAGACTAATGGATGATTTGGACAGAAGAAAAAACGATAAAAAGAATAAAATGACTCAAATGAAGTATTTAAAAGAAAAAGCTAAGATTAAAAATAGAGTTAATAATATTAAAATGAGAACAGTAAATTTGGTGAAAAGTAAGTGCTACCTCAGAACTGACTACCTATTCACTGGAAAAGATGAGATGCCTGAAAAAAGATGAGAATTCTTGAAAGACAAAAATCCCGGAGCGTGACATGCTCTGGGATTCTTTGTTTATAAATGCGCTCTAAAATAATAAATATCGTTTGATAAATATTTACAAATTATAAAAACTCATAAACCTTTTATTAAATAACAAAATAATAGCCTTTTATGATGAAAGATATGATTAGCTTTAGCCGATAATATATCTAGAAAGCTAAAGGCGTAGGATGCTGTAGGCGGATTGAAAGGAGAACGAAATGAAAAAGAATAGTTTAATTAAGGATAAAAAGGTTCTTTCAGCACTCACAATTGGTATTTCAGCAATGATGTTTTTGCAGACTCCAATTTCAGCGTATGCTGCACAGAATGATGAGCTGAATGAGAATCCTCCTTCTGAGCCTAAAACAGAATCCAATGACTCACAATCTGAGAGCAGCTATGTGCCAGTTACAAACGGTGCTCAGACAGAAGCTACTCAGGCTCAGGAAGCATGCGTAAGTACAAATGATGTGATCCCAGCTACAGAAGAAGCTCCAGCAATTGGTAGTGCGCAGGTCGAGTCTAATGAAGCTGCTGATCTCATCGTTAATGGCGGTGAAATAACACAGGAAGGTCAGACAGTTAAGGTTGAAAAAGCAGGCGAAGAGTTTACTGACGCTGAGGCTACTCCTGAAGCTATTACTGACCTTGTAGATAAAGCAGAAAAAGTATTAAATGACAAGGCTGAAGGCAGCGAAAATCTCAGCAATATTCAGGCGGCTGCAGCAGATATTGCTGGCAGTGAGAACAGTGCTAAAGAGCAGATTGGAAAGGCTGAAGAAGCTAATAAGGCAGCTAATGAGGCTTATAATAATGCTGTTGCTGCAGTTGAAAAAGCCGGCGATATCATGGGAACAACTGAGGATGACAAGGCTCCAGGACTTATCAAGACTCAGGAAAACATCGACAAAATTGTTGATGATACAAATACAAAGGGTCAGGAAATTGTTGATAAGATTGCCAATGCTCAGACTGCTCCAGAGATAGAAGCAGCTAAAGAAGAGCTCAATAAAATGATAGAAGACAGCAAGGGTGACCTTGAGAGTCAGGTCAAGCTCTTTGAAGGACTTAGTGACAGCTTTGACAAGGCGGTTGAGGAATTACAGAAAGCTCAGTCTGCTCTTGACACAGCAGAAGATAACTATCAGGGAGCTCTTGATAATGCAGATAGCAAGACAGACGATGCGCAGAAAAAAGTAAAAATAGCAAGTGAGAAGGTTGAGAAGCTTGCAGAAGCTATGGATGAGGCGCTTGCTGCAATAGATGGCTTGGAAGCGGACGCTGATGGCCTTGCTGATAAGAGAGGCAATAAGTGGGGTGATTCATTCAAGTCAAGTGTTGATGACAGAAGACAGATAATGTGGACTGTGATCCAGGACTATTATCTTTCTGAAGTACTTAACTACAATGTGGTTATAGACGATGAGCATCCAATTGATTTTAGTAAAAAGACTCATTCTGGACCTAACGGTGAATACGAGAAAAACTACACCAAAGTTAATTTCTGGTATCTCGATGAGAACAACGAACTTAAACAGGATACTAAATACTTTAACTGGGATGCTATAACAAAGACAGATACTGCAAACGAGAATCTTAATAATAATAAGAATAATAATAATGAAGCATCTACAGGAATGGTCATTTATGAAAAATCAGAATTGGAAGTAGATGCTGCTGGGTATATTGAAAGAATTGCTTTAGAGCGTGTTGAGAATATAGAGAACAAGAGTGCTTACCAGAGAAATGGAGAGTTTGTACTTTCAGATTACACTGATAATTACAATAAGTGCAAAAAGCAGGGAATGTTTACACTCTATACTTACATTGACGATGAGGGCAATGAACAATACATAACTCAGTTTGAGCTTTTTGGTAAATATCCTGGTAAACCGGGTGTAACCTACAATAACCAGGGTGACCTGACCAATGTATTTACACCAGTAATTGTTGATGGTGAGGTGATAGGATATAAGAACCCTGATGGCGTGGAGTTCAAGGGACTTACAATGGTAACGCCTGAGATACTTCTGGAGAAAAATGGTATATCTCAGAACCAAAATGGCCTTTACAAAGACGCCAACTGCCTGATCCTTGGTGATACAGACGTTATTACAGCTGTGCTTAACGGCGATAAAGAAAAAGGTTACGGCTTCGTAAAAGAGAATGTTGTTAAAAGATATGGCATCAGTCAGGATAAGGTAGACGAGCTGATCGAGGCTAATGCAAAATTCAACAGATACATTGATACCAATTCTACAGCTGGAATAAACAATCTCAAGGACAAGTACAATACATATGCTGCAGAGGTTGTAGAGGCTCAGATCGCAGTAAAAAATGCACAGACTCAGGTTACCGAGCTCTCAGGTGCAATCGATGAACTCAGAGATAAGAGTGTTAAGAACTCAAAGACCATGATTGCTAGAGAGGCCCTTGGTGTAAATGATATCGCTACTCACTTTGGCCTTACAGGTCTTGATGAAGCTCAGGCTGCAGAGCTTAATAACATGACTCTTGTTGAACTTATAAGTAGGCTCACCAAGCTTAGAAAAGATGCCAAAGATAATATTGAGTTAGCTAAGCAGAACTTAAATGATACTATTGACAAGCTCATCAAGAGTGGAGATGAGGCTGCAGTCAGACCTACAGGCGGCGGAGATGCTCCTTCAACAGGCGGAGATGATACACCTGATGCTGGCGGTGATACAACACCTGATACTCCTGCAACACCAGCAGCTCCAGCAGGTGGAACAATTGCAACAACAACCACAACAAATCCTTCACCTTCAGCAGCACCAGTTCTTGCAGCAGTAGAAGCAGCAATAGCAGCAGATGCAGGCGCAGGACAGGCTAATCCGGCAGCACAGGCTATAGCTGATTTCGCAGCAGGCCAGGCTGACCAGGGCGGCGCAGGAAACGTAGAAATTGCTGATGGCGATGTAGCTCTTGCAGAGACTCCAGATGCAGCTCCTGTAGTGGAAGAGACAGATGAAACTCTGGCACCTAAGGCAGATATCGAAGATGCAGCTGTTGCTCTTGCTTCTGGAACCACAGTAAATGATGAGGCAAGAAAGATGAACTGGTGGTGGATCCTCATCGTAGCACTTCTTGGAGTAACTGGTAAGAAGATGTACGAAGAGCACATGAGAAAAGAAGAAGAGAAAAATAAAAACAAAATCGACTGATAACAGGTCATAAACCTAAGGCCCCTGCTCA
>CAMVJI010000136.1 GCA_947167765.1 uncultured Butyrivibrio sp.
TGACAGGCGCTGTAGTAGCTCTTTTGCCTCTCTGCAAGGTTGTTACTGAGGTTATAGTCTGCCTTGGAGCCAGCCAGGGTAAGTGTGGCAAAAGAGATAATGGATAAAACAGTAAAGATCAAAAGGATAGAAGCTGTTCCCACGTGAGAACCTGAGGCTTCATTTCTGCTCATTATTCTTCCTCCTTTCCGATATAGGTATCGATGCTGTTTTGATAAAAGACCTGTGAAGGATCCTGTGGGATATCAGAAAGAACTTCAGAACCTCCACGTATGTCTAAAACAGCGATGGTTCCTGTTGCTGCTTTGCCTACAAGCTCCACGCCGTAGGTGTTTACGTCGGCGTAGACTTTACTTGCATCTTCAATCGAAGACTTAAGGATCACTTCGTAAGAAGCGTCTGAAAGACCCTGTTCCATAGGCTCCCAATCTTTGTCGAAGATAAGGACAAGACTTGAAATGGTGTCATCTTCCGGAGATTTGCTAAGGTACGCATCAGGGTAGAGAGTAGCGATCTGCTCAAGGTTTCCGTTTTTAGACACATAAACCTCAGAGAGATTCTGAGTCCACATGATGGCATTCTCAAGATTTCCTGTCTTTTCAGCTAAAATGTGGGCAGAAGCAAAAAGCCTTACGCAGACAGCTGCAGAAAGGGAAAAAAACATGATTGCCACTATGAGTTCCATAAGGAACAAACTTAACTGTGAACTACGTTTGATTTCCATTTTGGTGCTTAATTGCTCCTTCTTGTTATGTACAGGTAATCTTCAAGACCGTCGGACATGATAACATCTGCCCTAAAGAGTCCCTCAGATACTTCCTCTATATCAAAAGAATCAACTTTAAGGATCTTTTGCCCTGACTGTGGATAGAAGCTTCCAAGGTCAGACCTTGCAAACAGCTCCATAAGATTACCGTCATAGTCGTAGATGTAGGTGTTATATGCTACGCCTTTTATCTCTTTTGTGAGAACCAGGGCGTTTTCTCCAAATATTTCTTCCACACGGACCTGTCCGCCTTCATCAGCCTGCCTTACCTTTTCTGTGATATAGGCGCAGGCTATCCTGTGAGAAGAATTGTCCGCCATTTCTCTCACGTTCTTTTTGTAAATGCTGGCTCCAATGGCTATCACTGAAAGAGATGACAGCACAAAAAGTAGCAGCAGGCAGATTACAAATACCGTATCAATTGTGTGATTTTTCTTTTGATCCTGTTTCATTTATTTACCTCAGGATTACCGTGTAATCCGGATAAAGATTGGCTGCTATAGGCTGGTAGTCCACAAAGAACACGTTCTTGTCGTAGGTAAGTCCGTAGTGGTCCTCCATGTAGGACAGAGACGGAGGATACATACCCTCTAGGGCATAGCACTGGACTATATCCCTGGAGATGGCATTTTCAAGGGACTCCTGCTCTTTTTCTATAGAGCTTCTTCCTGAGTACTCAACTGCCTGAATAAAGAATACTGCAATGAGCACAAAGATCACCACGGAGATCACTCTGTAGAAATTTTCAGAGGGCAATATGGAAATACTGGTTTTATCAAATCTGTTTGCCATAAATCTGCCTCATTAACCGATAGTTGACATGATTCCAAGAAGAGGAAGGATCACGGACAAAAGGATCATTCCTACAATTACTGAAAGAATAATAACGAGAGTTGGTTCAAGAACAGAGATAAGAGAGTAGATCCTCTTTTGCGTATCTCGTTCAATCCTCTCAGACACACGTCTCATGGCCTGGTCCATGGAACCAGACTTAAATCCAACAGATACCATCTGTGAGTAGAAAGAGCCAAAGATCTTGGCTTTTTCCAGGGCTTCAGGGAAGCTGTCGCCGTCAAGAAGAAGGTTTCTGCAGTTTTCTATCTTGTCCTTAAGTTCATCGGAAGCTACAAGCTTTTTTACAAGAGACAGGCCTTCATAGGTGTCCATACCACTTGAAAGGGTCAGTACCATGCCACTTGCAAAGCGCTCGGTGTCGATCTCCTGCATAAGTCTCTTGGTTGGTCCGAACTTCCTAAGGAGCTTTCGAAGGTTTGTCTTGCCACTTTCTGTCATTGCAAAATATACAAAGCAAAGTGCAAGGACAACTAAAATGGCGATCATTACAAATGAGTATGTGTTAAGGGCATTACCAAGGTTTAAAAGAGACTGCGAAAAGCCGCTCATGCTGGTTCCTAGTTGTGCAAATACCTGATCGAAGATAGGAAGGACTTTGGTGATAAGTACCAGCACAACCACAAGCATCATGAACACCATGATAAGAGGGTAGCTGACAGCGCTCTTTATGCTGGATTCTATGTTTTCTTCCCTGTCGTAGTAGTCTGCAAGGGATTCCATAACAGTGTCCATGCTTCCTGATTCCTCACCAATTGTCACCATGTGGATGACGTAGTCAGGGAACACCTCGCTCATGGAAAGAGCAACATGGAATTTTTCTCCGCTGTGGAGAACCTGGCTTATAGAGTCATAGATCTTTTTTGCGGAAGCATCCTGAGTGTCCTGTGCCAGAATGTCAATTCCATCTCCGGGAGCAATTCCCGCCTGCAAAAGAAGTGCCATTTCCCTGCAAAAGCTTGAGATTTCATAGCTGTTTAGTTTTTTGAGTTTAGAGTTAGCGCCCATTGTGCCCTCCAATTTAACTTCATTAGTAGATATATTTTACAGAGTAGTTTGAACCATCTCCGATGAATTCCTTAAGCTCCTTGTTTTTGGTGTTGGATGCAAAGGTGGGATCCATAAGTGACCACTCAGTTCCGTCAAACTCGATCATTCCGTTGACCCATCCGATGTCCTCAATGTATGTGGAAAGCCAGGCGTGATATGCGGTTCCTGCATAGCCGATCTCCATTCTGGTGGGGATGCGCTGGCTTCGAAGCATTGCAGTCATGAGAGAAGAGTAGTCAAGACAGATTCCCTTTTTGGTGGAAAGAACTTCATCCACATCCGGGAGATACCCGCTTTCTACGCTTTCCGCCTCTGCGTGGTCATATTCGATGTTGGAGATTATGTAGTTGTAAACCTCTGAAACCACCTCGATATCTGAGTCGCAGACATATGCCAGCTCTTCGGCCTTGGAAACTGCCTTGGTGGAACTGTCAAAGGTACAGTACTGGTTTGGATAAAGGAAAGGCGAGAACTCATTGTCTATGGTCACATCAATGAGCTGTGAAAAGGCTTGTGAGTACTGGGTTCCCTGAATGTTCTCAAAGACGTTTATCATATACTCGCCATTGCCGGTCTGAAGTGGGAAGACCTCGGGTTTTTGCACCCCTGACTGAAGGTCGTAGGTGTAAGTCCTCTGACCGGGGCCTGTGATCTGGAGTTTGACCTTGGGAGATTCTCCTATGTAGGTCACAACTACGTAGCCCTCGGAGGCATTGGAAGCATCAAGCCTTGCATATTCGTTCTCGTAGACTATTTCGCCGGGGGCTTCAGGCACAAGACAAACAGGAGTATTATCGCGACTTCCCTTTGCCTGAGGCTCTTCAGGATCCTTATATACAGGAGGAGCGGTTTTGGTGGTGGAAACACCTATAGGAGTTTCTGCCTCTCCGCATCCATTAAGGAAAGTCATGGCAATACCCATGAATATACAGATGAGTGCGTATGATCTTTTTCTTTTCCTAGTGAAAAAAGTGTTCATGCTTTACGAAAGTGCCAGTGGCATTTCTCTTATTTTTTGGTATCCCAAAGAGATGATCTCTGAGATCTTTTCCTTGTGCTCGTCTTTGTTAAGTACTTTTGAGTATCTTACTTCGAGAGGGGATCCAACATTCATCTCGTTGTAGCCCCGGATCCGCTTGCCAAGTTCTGTAAGGAACAGGTCAGCTTTGGCGGCGTCGCAGTCCTCTAAAAGAACTATGTACTCGTTTCCACCGTTTCTTCCAACATATCCATAGCTCTCGGCTACATCCTCAAGGATTGATGAGAACTCGGAAATCAGGTAATTGCCGTTCTTGTGGCCCTCATTTATATTGATGTTGCCAAGATTTGCGATCTGCATCAGGAAAAATCCCGTATCAGGAAGCTGCTCTTCGTTGTTGAAGCTTTCTATTAAAAGGTCACAGCTGTATCTGTTTGGAAGACCAGTTAAGTGATCAAGAAAGGCCAGGTTATTCAGTCTTCTTCTAATGGAAACAGTGTGGTTTAGGATAAAGAAATCAATAATTATGGATAGGATATAAACCACAAGACATATGGCTACTACTATGAAAAAAGCAGTGGGATGGCTGTCTGTAAACTCCTTGTAAAGAGCTTTGTCACGAATAAAGAGAATTGCCAGCGCAGCAGCCAGAACAACAGCCACCACTAAAGATACTACCTTGTAGATAAAGATTGAATTATAGACGTTAGCTCTTTTGCTTGTGTTATAAAACTCCGGCTTCATGGACTTTCTCCCATGTGGTTTAATGTTCGAATTACTAATAACTATTCTACTATATTTAAGGTATCTAATCAAAGCATATGAGGGATGGGATTTCTCTTTTCGAAGGTGAAGTATTCTGTAAATCCGCTCTCTAATGCTATCTGGCGCATTCTGTCAAATCCGCAGGCAATGGTTTCCGGTTTGTGGGCATCTGAACCGAAGGTGATGATCCTGCCTCCAAGCTCTCTAAAGCGCTTAAGGGCAGCAGGACATGGATTTGGATCTGCGCCCGGGTCCTTGCTTAGAACCTTGGAGTTAAAGTCAAGGCCCTTGTCGTGGACGATGAGGTACCTTAAGATGTCGTCGATCTGGTCCTTAAAGCGCTCATAGGAATAGGTGGTATCTCCTTCTGGAACGTAGCGGCTTACGTAATCAAGGTGACCAAGGACATCGTAGTCCTCAAAGAGTCTTAAGTTTTCAAGGGTGGCGTCAAAGGTCCTTTTAAAGATGTTCTCTACGCTGTCTTCCTGCCAAAAATCCGGATAGTAGGGATCTTTTTTGTCAACCAGATGGATGGATGCAATGACAAAGTCAAAATCATTCTCTTTTACAAAAGTAAGATTGTCATCTGCAACCTGGGTCTGCATACCTATTTCTACGCCAAATCGGATGTCTATCTTATCTTTATATATGTCCCTGTACTTTTGGTATTCGCTGCGATATGAACGGACATCCAGGTTAAAGGGATCTGCTGGAAGGTCATAGCACTCTGGATAATCAAGGTCTAAGTGATCAGTAAAACATATTTCTGTAAGACCAAGTTCTATAGAACGTTTTATCATATCCTCCATGGGAACCGTACTGTCCCCGGAGTGATGGGTGTGCATGTGGTAGTCGGAAAGTATTGACATGTCAGTCTCCATTTTTCATAAATTTTTCTTTAGTTATTCTAGCATATTTTTAATATTCTCACTTGATTTTGGGCTAAAAGTCTAATAGAATAGAGATTGCTGATAAATTATTATCAATTCAGATTGATATAGGAACAGCAACCTATTTATTAAATTCATTTTAGGAGGAACTTAAAATGGCAGTAAAAGTAGCAATCAATGGTTTTGGCCGTATTGGTCGTCTTGCATTCAGACAGATGTTTGGTGCAGAAGGTTACGAAGTAGTAGCTATCAACGATTTAACAAGCCCTAAGATGCTTGCTCATCTTTTGAAGTATGACTCTTCACAGGGACGTTATGTTGATCTTGGTCACGAAGATGACGTAACAGCTGATGACGAGGCTGGAACAATTACAGTAAAGGGTAAGACAATCAAGATCTACAAAGAGCCTGATGCAAACAATTGCCCATGGGGAGAGCTCGGTGTAGACGTAGTTCTTGAGTGCTCAGGATTCTATACATCAAAAGAAAAGGCACAGGCACACATCAATGCTGGTGCTAAGAAGGTAGTTATCTCTGCTCCTGCAGGAAACGATCTTCCTACAATCGTTTACAACGTTAACCACAAGACACTTACAAAGGACGACAAGATCATTTCAGCTGCTTCTTGCACAACAAACTGTCTTGCTCCTATGGCTAAGGCTCTTAACGACTATGCACCTATCCAGTCAGGTATCATGTGCACAATCCACGCTTACACAGGTGACCAGATGATCCTTGATGGTCCTCAGAGAAAGGGCGACCTCAGAAGATCACGTGCAGGTGCTGTTAACATCGTTCCTAACTCAACTGGTGCTGCAAAGGCTATCGGCCTTGTTATCCCTGAGCTTAACGGAAAGCTCATCGGCGCTGCTCAGCGTGTTCCTACACCTACAGGATCAACAACACTTCTTTTCGCAGTTGTTAAGAAGGCTGACGTTACTAAGGAAGCTGTTAACGCAGCTATGAAGGCAGCAGCTACAGAGTCATTCG
>CAMVJI010000137.1 GCA_947167765.1 uncultured Butyrivibrio sp.
TCGCTCTTTAAAAGGCTCATGAACTCCTGGTTATCAGAAAGATCCTGTTGCCACTCAAGGATCTGACGAAGCCAGATGAGCTTTTCTTCCTCACCGTTATCTGCCTTTTTGCCATCAGAAGATTCCTTGTACTTCCAGTGAGCTGCGATACCATACTCAGCAGCCCTATGCATATCATAGGTCCTTATCTGTATCTCAAAAGGCTGACCAGTCTGTCCAATAAGTGTAGTGTGAAGAGACTGGTACATATTGGGCTTGGGCATCGCGATATAATCCTTGAACCTGCCTGGAATAGGCTTATACAGTTCATGGATGACGCCAAGGGCCGCATAGCAGTCCTTGACTGTATCTACAATGATACGTATTGCAAACAGATCATATATCTGATCCAGTGTCTTGCTCTGATTGCGCATCTTTTTATAGATGCTGAAAAAGTGTTTTACTCTTCCGTTGACTTCACCTTTTATGCCAGCAGCTTCAATGTTCTTTCGAACATTTTCGCAGATATCTTCTACGTATTTTTCTCTCTCGCTCTTTCTCTGAGCAACCTTTTCAGAAAGATCCTTGTAAACATCAGGTTTAAGATATTTAAGTGAAAGATCGTCAAGTTCTACCTTGATCCTGCTGATGCCAAGTCTTCCTGCGATGGGAGAATAGATATCCAGTGTTTCCTGAGCAATCCTCTGCTGTTTTTCCGGAGGCATATGCTCAAGAGTACGCATATTATGGAGTCTGTCTGCAAGCTTGATAAGAATAACTCTGATATCCTTGGCCATTGCAAGGAACATCTTACGAAGATTCTGAGCCTGCATATCAAGCTGCTCAGGAGTTTTACCTGTATTGTCAGATGTAAGCTGCAAAGCAGTCAGTTTTGTTACTCCGTCAACCAAAAGAGCAACATCTGTTCCAAAACAGCTTTCAATCTCTTCTTTTGTACAGATAGTGTCTTCAACGACATCATGAAGAAGCCCTGCTGCGATGGTCTCTTTATCCATCTCAAGATCAGCAAGGATTATTGCTACGCAAAGTGGGTGAATGATATATGGTTCACCAGATTTGCGCAGCTGTCCCTCATGGGCTTCAGCAGCCTGATTGTATGCCTTCTCAATAAGGGATATATCATCAGACGGGTGGTATTTTTTTACTCTGGTGATAAGGTCATGATAAAGGCTCTCAGGGCTCTGAAACTCAGGGATTGCTTCAATTTTTCCGTCATCGAAGTTCTGACTCATTAAGCTTACTTCCCTTCGTAGCTAAGTGCTGCGTCTAATCTATATTTGCTAAGTCTTTCTCTTCCCTTAAGTCCCTTAAGTTCCATAAGAACAAGGATTCCTGCTACTTCACCACCAAGCATCTCAACGAGCTTGATCATAGCTTCAATTGTTCCGCCTGTAGCCATAAGGTCATCTACTAAAAGAACCTTCTGTCCAGGTTTGATAGAATCTTTGTGAAGCTCAAGTGTAGCCTGGCCATACTCAAGGTCATAAGAAACTTCAACTGTCTCGCAAGGAAGCTTGCCCTTCTTTCTTACAGGAACAAGTGCCTTGCCTCTGTTATATGCAATAGGAGCGCTGAAGATAAATCCTCTTGACTCAGCTCCAAGAACAACATCGAAATCAAGATCCTTAATAAGGTCCTGCATCTTATCGATTGCAAGTTTGAACCCCTCAGCATCCTGAAGTACAGATGTGATATCTCTGAACATAATGCCTTTCTCAGGAAAATCCGGTATTGTACGTACGTAATCTTTTAATTCTTTCATGGTCATACCCTCTCCGCACCTGACTGAAATTCAGTTTCAGTGCACTAAAAATAATTCGACATATTATTATACCACAAAAAAAGAGACAACAATACAAAATGTTGTCTCTTTTTTGAATATCCAGAGCTGGAAAAGGGACTTGAACCCTCGACCTACTGATTACGAATCAGTTGCGCTACCGACTGCGCTATTCCAGCAAACTAAAATATACATCACAGTGGATCCCACAATATATGGGATCCACCACACTGCAACTTAATCATTATAAATTTTATTTCAGTTAATTACAACTTTTTCTTTTTAGGTGCGGCCTTTTTAGGAGAGGCAGGTTTCTTTGCGGGAGTTTTCTTTGCAGCTGTCTTTTTTGATACTCTCTTTAAAGCTTCTTCAGAAACTATGCTAAAGATCCTCTCTTCTTCGATCTTTTCATACTTTTCTTCAATAGCTTTCTCCTGCTCCATGATCTCTTTTTCATACTTGAGTTTTAAATCTCTTAAGAGCTTCTCTTCTTCAAGGGATTGCTTTTTCTTAAGAGCCTCAAGGCGCTCAAGCTTTTCTTTCTCTTTCTTTATCTCCTGCTCTTCCTTGACAGCGCGGATTTTCTTTTCCTGCTCTGTATATGGAGTGTATCCAAAGATAGCCAGGGAAACCGGCGCCATTTCAATTGATATAGAGTAATTTCTTCCATCGCACTCTTTGCGTCTTGCTTCTTTCCTGCCCTGATTAAGAAGTCCTTTTCCGCCATAATTTGTATTGTCAGAGTTAAACAGTTCAAGGTATCTTCCATCAGCAGGAACGCCGATCTCAAACTCTCTTTCAACGCCTGCCATGTTTGCTATTACAACAAGCATTTCGTTGTCGTTATCTGTCTTTCTTACAAAGGCCAGCATACATTCGTCAGAGGCAAGAACATTGATCCACTCAAAGCCGGAATCATTACCGTCAAAAGCATGGAGCGCAGGCTTTTGATAGTAGAGGTTATTAAGATCTTTGATCATGTTTTCAACAAACACCGACTGATCTACAGTAAGGGCATCAGGCTCCATGTATAGGTGCTTTCTGCCTGGATGTACCATCATAAAGCTGACAGCAAGGCGAAGATTTGCCATCTTCTGGAAAGAATCTCCAGGCATCCTGTAGTAGAGGCCCTCAAGTCCTTTCTCAATATCCTCATGGGTAAATGCAAGAATAAATCTCTCAGTGTAGCTGTAGATAAGGCTAAATGTCACTTCATCGTGATGACCAGCTCTAAAGAGCGGATCATTTTCCATATATGAAATGAAATCTCTGCTCCAGCCATTGTTCCATTTAAAGTCATATCCAAGGCCGCCCTCTTCGATACTCTCTGTAACGTGAGGCCAGCAGGCTGTCTCTTTGGTCAAAAGAAGAAGTCCTGGATAGTTCTTGTGAAGAACTGAAGTGAACTGCTTTATAAATTCAAGAGCTTCGAGGTTTTCATTGCCGCCATAGATATTAGGGATCCACTCTCCTGGCTTTCTGTCGTAATCAAGATACAGGATTCTTGAAATATCTGAAGTCCTTATTCCATCTATATGGAAGTTATCGATCCAGTAAATTGCATTAGAAAGAAGGAAGTTAGTCACTTCTTTTCTTCCATAGTCAAAAATAAGATCCCCAGACTTGGGGTGTATTCCAATCCTTGGATCAGCATACTCATATAGGCTTCTGCCATCAAATTCGCTAAGGCCGCAGGAGGACTTTGGAAAGAAAGTCGGAACCCAATCAAGGATAACTCTTATTCCAGCCTCATGGCAGGCATTTACAAACTTCATAAAGTCCTGCGCCTCTCCATAGATATCATCCAGGGCAAAGAAATCAAGAATGTGATAGAAATGTCCGGGAACATGCTTCATTACCGGCATAAGCTCAATTGTATTAAAACCATGGTTAAGCACATATTCAAGAACGTCTCTTGTGATCTCTTCCATTGTGCTCTTGCCTTCATGTCTTCCCGCAAAAGCTTCAAGGCTTATCTCGCAAATGGAAACAGGATCTTTATCAAGATCAAGTTTCTTTCTGTCTGCAACCCATTTATCATCAGTCCAATTTATTGAATCAAGCTTTGAGATTACAGAAATGACGCCATTCTCACCCTTTGACTTACCAGCATATGGATCAGGCCGTTTTAAGATTATACCGTTTCTGGTTTTGATCTCAAACTGATATCCATCACCTTCTCTGGCGCCAGGAATAAATATCTCAAACACTCCTATTGGATCAAGCCTATGCATCTGGCAGATCCTGCCATCCCAGTTATTGAAATCTCCAATAACGCTGACTCTTGCTGCAGAAGGAGCCCATACAGCAAACTCACAGCCCTCGATCCCATTCCTTGTCATGAGATGAGCGCCGAGCTTTTCATAAATCTTAAAGTGAATACCGCTTCCAAGCTTTATAAAATCCTCTCTGTCCATGAGAGGTCCAAAAGCATATGGATCATAAACCTTTGTTTCCTCGCCTTCAGAATCAGTGATAACAAAATGATATTTGAGCTTGTCAACGAAAGGTACGATCACAGCATAAAAACCTGCTTCATCAGCAAGCTCCATCTCGTAGCTCTTTTTACTATTCTCAATGTGGACTTTTACTGAAACTGCATCAGGATAAAAAGCCTGTATAAGGTAGCTGTTTCCAACCTTATGGGCTCCTAATATTCTGTGGGGATCGTCGCCATCAGAATAAATTATCTCTTCAATTTCAGGCCAATTCATCATCTTGTATAGTTTATTATTCACGGTAATCCCTCCATTAATTATCAGATTACTTATATCTTACCACAAATATCATGTATGAATAAACCGCTTAGAAGCTTAGGCTCAAACCATGTAGATTTAGGAGGCATGAGTCTTTTTGCGTCTGCAACTTCAAAAAGTTCAGAAATAGAAGTAGGATACATCGAAAAGGCAACGCACATGTCGCTATCTGCTCTTTTCTCAAGCTCAGAAAGTCCTCTTATACCGCCAACAAAATCAATTCTCTTATCAGTTCTGGGATCTCCAATACCAAGAACAGGAGAAAGAATTTCATTCTGCAAAATTGACACATCAAGCCCTTCTACCGCATCGTCTTTCAAAATATCTTTATGGGCAGTTAGTCTGTACCACTTTTTATCAAGATACATGCCAAATTCTGCCTTCTTTTCTGGCTTAACCTGACCATCTTCCTCTTTAACATCAAATTTCTCTTTTATTTTTGAAAGGAACTGCTCTATAGTAAGACCATTGAGGTCTTTTACTACCCTGTTGTAGTCCATGATCATAAGCTCAGAATCTGGGAAAAGAACTGACAAAAAGTAGTCCGACTGCTGCTTGCCTTTAAGTGTTCCCTCTCCCTCCTGCCTCATCTTAAGTCCAACCTTGACTGCAGATGCGCATCTGTGATGTCCATCAGCAATGTAAATATCGTTTATTGTGGTAAACACGCGGCTTATCATGTTGTTCTCATCTTCATCTTCCATGAGCCATACTCTGTTCCTGACATCGCCCTCTGAAACGAAATCATAAATGGGCTCATCTACGCTTTTAACCCTTGAAACAATCTCACTTATGGTTTTGTTTTCTCTATAACAAAGGAAAATAGGTCCAGTCTGAGCTTTGCATGTGTAGACATGATCGATCCTGTCTTTTTCCTTTTCTTCTCTGGTATTTTCATGTTTTTTGATAACACCATTTAAATAATCATCAATTGACGAAAGAGCAACAATTCCAGTCTGGCTTCTTCCTTTAAAAGTCAGTTCATAAATATAGTAGGAGTTTTCTTTATCCTGGATAAAATCTCCATTTTCCATTTTCGCCCGAAGCTCTTTTGCAGCCCTTTCATATACTTCTTTAGCATACATATCATGACCAGGTTCAAAGAATGTCTCCGGCCTGTCAATTGCAAGAAAAGAATCAGGGTTTTTAGCCACTACTTCCCTTGCTTCCTGTCTGTTATAAACATCATATGGCAGAGCTGCGATCTTCTCTACCTTTTCTGGTGCTGGTCTGTAAGCTTTAAAAGGTCTAATATCAGCCATTGCAATCCTCCATTACAAAATTTAAGGAGAGACCTTGCAAACTACAAAATCTCTCCCATTATTTTACTATATTTTCTTTGGATCAAACGTCTTTTCTTACTACTCTTACTCTTATAACTCCCTCGATCTTCTGAAGCTTCTTAACGATCTCTTCAGTTACGCTCTCCTCAAGATCAATAAGAGTATACGCATAGTCACCTCTTGACTTGTTGGTCATGTCAGAGATGTTCATGCCCATGTTACCGAATACTGTTGTGAACTGACCGATCATGTTTGCTACATTCTTGTGGAAGATTCCAACTCTTGGTCCGTGGCATACACCCATGTCGCAGTTAGGAAGGTTAACTGAGTTATTGATATTACCATTCTCAAGATAATCCTTCATCTCAAGAACAGCCTTAACAGCACAGTTATCCTCTGACTCCTCTGTAGAAGCTCCAAGATGTGGGATAACGATACATCC
>CAMVJI010000138.1 GCA_947167765.1 uncultured Butyrivibrio sp.
GGAAGCACAGAAAAAGAAAGGCCATGAGCCTGGCCTGGCTCATGGTATGGATCCTGCCCCAGGATCAGAACCTTTACATCTTCAAGTGGAGTAAAGTGCATAGCATTAAAGATATCCTCAGATGGAGGGTAAACAACGTTCGTGCTGTACTCATTTTTCACAAACTCATATAGATTCTTATAATATGGCTTTTTAAACTCATCACCAACAGCTTCAAGCCAATCCCCGGTTATCATGCCCATCTTACCGGAACACCTCTCTCTCCTAAGTATTTTTTAACTTCTGAAATTTCAAGTTCTTTAAAGTGGAATAAGGATGCTGCCAGTGCTGCGTCAGCTTCCCCTTCTGTAAGGGCGTCATAGAAATGCTCAAGGGTTCCAGCTCCGCCAGATGCAATGACAGGAACAGAAACAGCCCTGGCTACCGCTCTTGTCAGTTCAATATCATAGCCAGCCTTGGTGCCATCACAGTCCATACTAGTAAGAAGTATCTCTCCTGCTCCAAGCTCAACTCCCTTTTTAGCCCATTCCACGGCATCCAGTCCTACATCGATCCTGCCACCGTGCTTGTATATGTTCCAGCCACTGCCATCCTCTCGCCTCTTGGCGTCTATTGCAAGTACAACGCACTGGCTTCCAAACTTATCAGCTGCCTCAGCTATAAGCTCTGGCCTGTCAATGGCTGCTGAGTTCATAGAGACCTTGTCAGCACCTTCTCTAAGGATTGCCCTGACATCATCAACAGTTCTGATACCGCCGCCTACAGTAAAGGGAATGAAGACTTTTTTCGCAACTTCTCTTACCATGTCTGCTACAGTAGCTCTTCTCTCATTGGAAGCTGTTATATCAAGGAAAACCAGCTCGTCTGCACCAGCCTTGGAGTAGGCTTCGCCAACAGCTACCGGATCTCCTGCATCTATAAGATTAACGAAATTTACTCCCTTAACTACCCTTCCGTTATTAACGTCCAGGCAGGGGATGATTCTTTTTGTAAGCATACATTACTCCTCTTATGTAGTCATCAAACTTCAAGGAAATTCTTAAGTATCTGCATTCCAACCTCTGCGCTCTTTTCCGGATGGAACTGACATGCAAACACATTGCCGCATTCAACGGAAGCATCTACTGTTACGTTATAATCCGTGGTTGCCTTAACAATGCTCCTGTCCTCGGCGCTTAAGTAATACGAATGAACAAAGTAAACATATGCCCCTTCATCTATGCCCTTAAAGAGCCTTCCCTGACTTGGAAAATCAAGGCTGTTCCAGCCAATCTGGGGGATCTTGTACTTTTTCCCATTTCCATCAGTTTCTGGAATCTGAAGGATCTTACCACGCAAAATGCCCAGGCCAGTTACTCCTTTTGACTCATCACTTGAATCAAAAAGCAGCTGCTGACCCAGGCATATACCCATAAAAGGAATATCCTTTTTAGTCACTTCTCTTATTACATCTTCAAGGCCATATTCCCTGATACGGCCCATAGCGTCGCCAAATGCTCCCACTCCTGGAAGGACAACGTGATCTGCCTTGTATATCTCTTTTGGATCTCTTGTTACAAGAGCCTTACTTCCAAGATATTCAAAAGCCTTCTCTACGCTCTTAATGTTACCTGCATCATAATCGATAATAGCTACCAATTTGCATCTACTCCATTTCTAAGGTATCGATGCTCCTTGGCTGTTATGACTCCAAAGTTCCCACTATTTCCATAAGTCTGATAGTATAGTCCCTATCCTTCTTGATAGAGTTGATCTCTAAAACCTCAGCTTCTGTAAGGCCATAACTGTTTGTAAGCAACGATTCTATACTATCGTACACGCTATTAACTTCAATTTCAACACTATACTTCGCTGCCTCGTTAAGGAGATCCTCTCTGTTACGCATTGCCATAAGAAGCATATCCAGCGCTTCTTCCTTCATGTTCATAGCGGTATAGTTCTCGTAACCATCAAGATATCTCTGTGCCCAGGCAAGAACCCTTGACTGCTCATAGACTATTGTCTCATCTTCAGTCATGTTTTTGCCGTACAGCATCTTGTAAGCTGTTGTGTATTCCTTGCGGGTGTAAGCCGCACTTGCCCTCTGGGACGCTATTCTGTCAGGAAGTACAAGAGCCGGTATCAGGAAAAGAATTCCAAGGCTGGCTGCAAATATTCCTGAAAGAGCAATCTTCTTTGGAGATATAGCCTTTTCTGGAACGCCATCGTCCGCCTTTGGAGGCTTTGGCTTTTTCTCTTTCTTTGGCTTTGGAGGTTTTTTCTCCTTTGGTGGCTTTTCCTTCTTCGGAGGCTTCTCTTTCTTTGGCTTCTTTTCTTTTTTAGCCTTCTTTTTCTTGCCGTCTCCCTCTTCACCAAGTTCATTTAAAACCTGCTGATTTTCATCAGTTAAGCTGGCAAGACCTTCGTTTGCGGCCTCATCATCTTCCTTGGTAAGAGTTTCAATGAGCTTTGCAAAAAAGCCCTTCTTCTTTTCTTTCTTTTCCTTCTTTGCTTTTTTGCCCTTACTATCAGCCTCATCATCTTCAGCTTCAGCGCCTCTCTCAGGAATAGAAGCCAGATCTTCAAGTGAAGGCTCCTGTCCAAAATCATCAAAGCCATCCTCTGTAAGAGCACCTAATATGTCATCTTTAGGGATTTCATTTTCCCCTTCTCCGCCTGCAGCATCACCCATGCTAGCGGAGTTTTCAATATCCTCTATTTCATCGTTGGCAAGGGAATTCATAAGGGCATCCAGATCCTGCATGGATACTTCCTCAGAATCACCAGATCCAGACTCGCTATCGGATGAAGTATCTGCAACCTGCGAAACTTCTCCATCAACTGCTGCATCGTCAGAAGAAGCGCCAGTAAGGAGATTATCAAGGCTTGCCTCCATGTTCTCTAAGTTAAACTCATCCTCCATGGAATCCATTAAAATCTCGCCATGGTTTTCTGGTTCTCCCTCAGCTGCAGTTTCAGC
Source organism: uncultured Butyrivibrio sp. (assembly GCA_947167765.1). Taxonomy (GTDB): domain Bacteria; phylum Bacillota; class Clostridia; order Lachnospirales; family Lachnospiraceae; genus Butyrivibrio. Next base: position 2,960 of record CAMVJI010000138.1, read on the forward strand.
ACTGTCATCCGTAGCCGCACTGTCCTCTGTAAGAACAAGATCTCCCATCAGATCTTCAAGGTTCTCTTCTGGAGCAGCCTCGGCATCCTGGCTGTCATCGCCGCCAATTGCTGAATCCATTTCAGCCTCAAGGTCAGCAAGTGACATATCGTCAATGCCAAGGTCATTCGCCGATTTTTCTGCAGATTCTTCTTTAGGAAGAGGCTTACCACTAAGGGCTGCATCTATTTCTTCCTGAGTCATTCCAAGGTCTAAAGAAGCTGCATCGCCTAAAGAAGCATTCTCTGGTTCTTTAGCTTCTTCCTCTTTTGGTGCATTCTCCATGGCTGGTGCCATATCCGGATCATCGGCCATATTATCAAGGGCATCACTAAGGCTGTCCTGAACTGACTTTTCCTCTGGAGCCATCAGATTTTCATCTGACATCTCATCAAGAAGGTCCGTTAAGATCTCCTCAGGAGTCTCATTGGCGTCAGAACTTGTTTCTTTTTCCAGAACGATCTCATTATCCTCCGGAAGCGAAACCTCCGGAGCCATCTCTGAAAGAGCGTCATCGCCCTCCTCAACATCTACCAGTGGAGCACTAACAGCCTGTGGTATTTCTGGTTCAGGTGCATTTTCTGTCTCTGACTCCTCTACTGGTGCACTGTTAAATTTGCCGCTCTGTATTTCAGCATCCAGTCTCTCTGCGTCGGCAATAGCCTCATCAAGGGCTATTTCCTCAGGATCCCTTACATCATCAATGCTTGGGTTACTTCCTATAGTAAACTGAGGAATTGAAGAATCAGTTGGAGTTTCAATATCATCTAAAAGATCTTCAAGCTTACTGTCAACAAGCTGGTGTCTGTCGAGCTTACCAAGCATATCGCCAATATCATTGAGGTCTTTGTTACTGCCGCCAGAATTTTGTACAAGCGCACTAATATCCCCTGAGTCGCCTTCTGTAAGGGATCCAGAGGAATGCTGCGTTGACATCCTACTAAGTGCAGATTGAGGATTGCTACTATTCGATTTTTGGGCTGAATCTAGCAGACTGTCGAGATATTCTTCGTTATTCGACTTCATAGCCCTTCACTCTCCTGCAAAATATAGTTTACTGAATTCATTTGGATTGAATCAGTTTTTTCTTTTATCTCAGGGGTATGGTGATACAGCTTTTCATGAACCCTGATAAGGTGCGCCTTGTCATTGACAAAAGTCACCTTCTCAAAGGGCCATCTGATAACCGTTGGGTGATCTAAGGATACGCCAAGTTCAAGAAGCAACAAGCTCTTACCCATTGTACCCGACAGGAACTGAGTGTACTTGCCCCAATTTTCAAGGTAAGCACTCTCATTATATTTTATATTACTATATTCCGGCCTCTTTTGGTTAAGATATAATGATTTTCCATCCTGAAATGGTTTATAAAAGCTCTCGCCTTCTGTAAGATGACCGCCACGTTCTGTAATAGTCTTGTGGATTCTTTTTACAATTCCGTTAAAATCCTCTGTGATGGTAACATCCAGTAAATCATCAGCGGGATCATTGGTCTGAAGGTATCTGTAATTGCCGCAAGGGTATACGCAGTACTTTTCCTCAAACCCATCAAGTATTGCATCGTGAATAAAGGTCTCAGAGATTAAAAAATGAGGCTTATCGCCTATGAGCTTTCTAAGAGCCCTGTAGGCGTCATCAACTTTTTCATCGTTGTTGTAATAGCCATATTCAAACTCAATTATCGGAAGAAGCCATTTGTTACTGTCATCTTCGCAGTACTGCAAAAGTTCATGGTATCTTTCATCCCCCTTGATACCAGCCTTTATCCAGTTCCACTCATTGCCTATTCCGACAATTATCTGGTCATATTCCTGTATGACCTGTGATAACTTTTTTTCCATTCTCCTCACTTCCGCTTTAAAAAAATACTCCCCTCACCAAAACAGTCATTGAAAACGTGTTTCATAACCGAGAGGCAAAGGGAGTTAAAATCAAAATATATTAGCCTTCAGAAGCGTTTACAAGTTCATCAATTACTGAAACAAGGTTTCCGATCTCTGGCTTGGACAGCTGTCTGTCAGCTCCAAGTGATTCTCCTTTTCTCCTCATCTCTTCGTTAACCAGTGATGAGAAGATTACAAGAGGAATATCCTTGGTTGCATCGTCGCTCTTTACAAGCTTGGTAAGCCTGTGCCCATCCATGATAGGCATCTCAATATCAGTTATAATGCATTTGATCTTGTCAAGCTCGCCTCTATCCTTGCAAGCCTTGATGTAATCGTATGCAAGTTTGCCGTTCTCAAAGTGTCTTACATTATTATATCCTGCTTTATTGAGAGAATCTACGATAAGCTTGTTAAGAAGCTGTGAATCCTCTGCAAGGACGATAGGAATCTCGTTTCTGTTACGTGTTCCAATATCTCCAAGAGAATCCATATTAAGACCTGTATTAGGATTGATATCTGATACGATCTTCTCAAAGTCGAGAATAATTATAAGCTGATTCTCAAACTTTATGATACCGGTAGAGATACTCTCCTCAGCCTTGGAAATTGTAGCATTAGGCTTGATGATATCAGCCCATGATACTCTATGGATACCAACAACAGCATCAACATGGAAAGCAATATCCAGCTTGTTGAAGTTAGTGATAATAAAGAGTCCGCCCGCCTTGGATGCACCTCTCTGCAAACAGTTGCGCAGATCGATAGCTGTGATCATAGTATCACGTGGCATAAATATACCTTCAATACTAGGATGTGCATTTGGAACAGGAGTTACTTCCTGATAAACAATAATCTCCTTGATCTTAGCAACATTGATGCCATAGCAGTGGTCATCAATCTTAAACTCAAGGACTTCCAGTTCGTTGTTACCACTTTCAAGCAGGATTTTTGATTCCATTTTCTCACCTCGTGTATAAAAAATTTAAACTGCCTAGAAAAGAAAAAAATACATAAAACCGATAGAAATTATATTGAATATCCTTATTCAGTATAGCATAATTTTCTGAAAATAAATACATAAAAACAAAAAAGACGGGCATTTGTCCGTCTTTTTAGATTTGATTTATAAGTTTTTTATAAATTTTGTTTTTCGTTTAAAATTAATTAAAAAAATGTACCTGTAAAACCGAATACTGAAATTATCTAATGATACCATTGCTAATAAGGAAGTTCTGCTCTCGTGCTGCGCACGATCCAGAACAACACTCGAACTAGACTCGATAATACCTCGTCAAGTTCTCCTAGTTTGGATAAGCCCTCGACCTATTAGTACACATCAGCTGAACACGTTACCGTGCTTA
>CAMVJI010000139.1 GCA_947167765.1 uncultured Butyrivibrio sp.
GCAAAAGAGCTATATCAGAAATTGTTTCCGTTCCAGCCCCAGTCGTGGGTTGTGGCATATTTTACATAGATGTGATCAGGCGCTATCCCGAGAACTTCGCCGTAAATCCTGGTGAGTTCACCAGTCAGCCTGCCAAATGCGCCGCTGTCCGGATCCCCATAAATACTTACGCCAATAAAAGCTGTAGGCTGCTCTCCATCGCCTCTGAAGTACATATCCTGCTCATCAGATAAGTCTATCATCAGCCAGCTCTCGCTTTTTCCTGGAAGCAGTGAGATGGCCTGTCCAAGCCTTTCCTTGAGCTCTTTTCTCTGCTCAGGTGTTACCTTTACGCTTACTTTTGAATCAATGAATGGCATAGTTTTATCCTCCTGGAAATAATGATACCATTATATTTCCTGCTGTAAAAATGCTTTCTTTACCTCAACATCGAAAGCCAAAAGTGTGGTAAAGAATGCTTCTTCTGTAACTGGATACACTGCTTCCGCCAAGGTGTAGCGAAGAATAACTCCCCCCTCATCCGGAATGGCCGTCGAAAAATAAGCACTTTTATTGATCTCAGTGCATTTCAAAAGAAGCTCTTCCTCCGAAGCATCATCTATAGATATAAAAGAGCTGAATATCAAATAAAAATCACGTAGTGGACCATTATCCGAAAGATAAGAAATCTGGATATCGTAATTTCCGCGATCTGCCCATACATAGTTCTTTTCTCCGATGATCACTTCGGCATCAAAGCCTTCTTCTTCCAAAAATTCCTTTATCCTCATAAGCTTGGGAACCATGATAGTCGTCATGGGATCAAGATTTATGGCCAGGCGATCCGCATCGGATCGATTCTCCAACTCAACTGCTTCTGTCTCAAATTCCTCCTCCCAGATCATTGCATAGCCATCTGCTTCCTCATCCTCATCATAGTAAAAACCGTTTTTCTCAAAAAAAGGCTTCAACTCTTCCTGATCTTCCGGCAACTCACAGGCTACCACACTAAGTCCTCTTTCAAGGGCATATTCCTTGGCACGGACCAAAAGCAAGGAACCGCACCCCTGCAGCCGCTCTTCTTCATCCACATACACGGATCCCACGATCACATTACCATCTGAGATGAATAGCTTCATGGCACCTGCAGGTGTCCCCTCATTTTCTATACCGAAGGAAATTGTCTCTGCCCCTCCGTAGCCCTGGGTAAGCTTTGCACCTTCCTTCAAAAAACGCTCGTAGCTTTTACTGTTCTTATCATCCACCAACCGGATACGAAGAGCATCCCTCATTTTCCGGACAAATCTATGATTCTCAGTCGTCATTTCCTACTGCCTCCTTTTTTTCAATGGACATGTCAGTACCAAACATAGCAAAATCGCTTAGTTCTACCATGGTATAGCCTCCGGTTATCTTTTTAGTAGCTCTGCGATCCAGTTTTTTGGTCTTTGGATTGTAAAAATACTCCGTTCCATTACACCCCCAGGGATTTCGTATGATCACAAACTTATAGGTCTTCCCACCGAATTTTCGCTCCGTCACTCCTGTGACATTGTAGGCATGACCTCCAACCAGACCTTTTGACCCTCCGGCAAGCTTCAGGTTGAACTCCTGAATGGAATAGGTTAGTCTTCGCTTGTCATCAATAGCCTTCTTTATGTCATCATAGATCTTAGTCAACTGCCCATAGTACTTGCCGGTGCCACGCTTATACTTCAGCATTTTGTCGTCCCAGGCGCTCCGCTTATCCTTTAACAGCCATTTGACCGCATCCAGATAGGCTTCGGAACCAACAAATGCCCTCTTTCTTACCACCCACTCCGGATCTCTTTTTTTAGTATCTTTTTTATACTCTTCCGTAAAGGCCCGGATCAATTTCATGAAAATTTCACTGGGATTTTTGTCCCCAGCTGCCAGCTCTTTATGATCCTTATAGTATTTGTAAAAATCTTTTATAAAATAGGAAAAGAACATGGCGTTGTTTTCATTTTCTTCATTCACTTCCTTTCCGGTGCACATCTCATAGAGGATAATGCTTCTCTCATTCACAGTCGCCGGTTGGCCCTCCGCAACTCTGTCGATCCTATGGTCTGCGTCATTATTTTCTTTATTTTTCTTTTCATCATGGCGTCTGACGAGATCACGGAGATGCTCATTGGATTCCATTTCGGGATACATTGGAAGCGTGTCTTCAAAGTTATCATCGCTATCAAACAATTCCTGCCTTTTCTGTTCCTTCGATTTGTCACGCTTGTACTTTTCATCCACATAGAGGTTTGCATCTTCAAGCTCTGTTGCCATCATATATTTTCCAGTAAGAAGAGGAAGCACCAGTTCTTGAAATCCTCCCTCGTTTAGAGTCTCATACCTTGCCCGTTTCAGATTCTTTTTATCCTTCCTCTTATCATCCAAAGTAGACTCTGATGCCAGTAACTTCAGATTTCTATGTTTATCGTAATCCAGGTTTGGTATAGTATCATTATTTTGTTTTTTTAATTCTTCTAACTTTGTGGCCACATTGGCCGCAAGTCCTGAACAAACATAAGCTTTTTCCAGCATTCGTACCCAAAGGCCGTTTCCACCCCGGGCAAAGAAATTAAAACTGGTTCCCTTGATCTTTACCACTGATTTCTTTATCTTTACATAAACGGGGGTCAGTTTCTCACTTGCCGTATTATCAAACTGGAAGAAACGTACCGTGACAGTGCCGTCTCCGTTATCCTTCATCATATCCTTGACTGCCTTGGGACTGTACTGCACTAAATTACCTATGGCCGTCATAAAGAAGCAGTCTCCAATTGCGCCCTGGTTGATATCATTGAGACTGGGTTCTCTTTGAAACAGTGGGTCATCCCTCTTATCTACCCACTTCAAAAACGGCCAGTATTTGGACACTCGATGCGGCTCCTTTTGGGAATGATCTATCATATGGATTTTCCCTTCCGGGATGACTAACGCACCCATCGGATCCGTAACTTGCTCACGTATAATCTCATTGTTATCAGGATTCTGTTCATAGATATTATTTCCGCGACCAGTCCTCATATGGTGTCGTTCTTCCCGTGAAAAATCGGATACCGTAACACTGGTCTCCCCTGTACGGTCATACAACTCCAGCGCCTTAGAAAGTCCCGATGCCTTGATCTCCTTGTAGAAAAGAGAAAGAGACTCCCTTAAAGCCTTCTCCTTTGTTTCATCATACAGACTGCCAAAGGATCCCAGAAGGTCTTGTACATCTGTTGTTAAAAGATTGTTCAGGATATCACGATCTGCCTTTAATGGCGATCTATTTATCTCAGTCAAAAGCGCACGCATTTCCTCCTGTGGCTTATTTGTAAGTATCGCATCCAGGATTCGCCTGGTATTGGCCTGTCGATCTGCCTCCAGCTTTTTTTGGTCTTTCTTTTCTTGCTTCGTAATGCTGACAACATCATGAAGGCTTCCATCCTGACGTCGCATGGTTTTAATATCTGCCTTATCATACAGATTCCCTGCTCCGATACAGGTTGCAAACCTTGATGCAAGTACCTTTTTTGTGCTTTCTTCAGTAACATCTGAAATTGTCTCGTTCTCTAAAGCGCCATCATTTACCGCCACATGTGATAAAACATCCGCAAAAGAGTAGAGCTCAGCCCCTTTATTTCCTTTAAGTCCCGTGCGACGGAGACGTCTTGCAGAATCCGCGATCATCTTGCGCTCCGAAGTCGCCTGAAGCAGTATCCCCTTAACGATCAAAAGGCGATCTTTACCATTTTGAAAAATGGGCTTCCCCGCTTTTTTGACATACTTTTGACAGGCTACGATAAGCTCATCGTACCCCTGATTTACCTCGTCCAGATTTTTTTCAAACTCATCATCGTCAACAAGAGTGGCGACCTTTTCACTGAGCAGAGAAAGCAATGCTTCGGTCTTATTCTTCACCAGTGTCATCTTTTCGCTGTCCCCGAAGGTTTTCCCATGTGTCGAAAGCCGTGCCTTGGCTTCGGAAATGGAAACATGACTTTGGGGCATGTTCCTTTCCGCCTCGGTACGATTTATGGCCTCAGCCTGCGTTGCCTGCAATTTGTTGCTTTCCTCGACACCAATCTCCTTTGGCAGGGCTTCTTCCACAAAGTTTTCTATGCTCTTTTGTGAATCCTCCTGTTGGAGATTTACCGCCACCTGGTCGTTGTTTTCAACAACGTATTGACCTGTCTTTTCTTCATCCGATTGGATTTCATTGGAAATGATCTGCTCTTGTTTCTGATTGTCTACGTGTGCTTTTTTATCGTGTTGAATCATATACTACTCCTTGTTTACTTGACCCAGATCAACCTCATATATGTGTAAAACGGTATCCCCCGGCATACTGCTTTTTATCTTTAAAGCAGCTTCTGCAATGACTTCCATACCAATCTCTCCATCATCAGCAGCGTAGAAAAACGGGCTGATCCCATCCTCATCCGTTTTTATAAGGAGCATTGCCTTTACACTGCCATCCTCCATCCACACATAAGAAAGATTCTTATCCGCCATATCAATAGCTTCATCCGGAGTCACCGGATATAGCAAGTTCTTTTCTTTTACAAGATATTTATGTAAGGCTTTTTTCTCGTTACTATCCAGCTCTGTGAGCAGTGCTATATTATCCGAATACACTCTCTTTTCCATGAATTTGTCAGGGATATCCGAAACAGTCATATCATGCCAGACTTTTAGAGCAGATGTATCTATAAAATAGGGAATCTTCTTATCTTTTAAAAATCCACAGGCAATATCCGAAGTATAACGATCCTTTAGCCTGATCACTGTTTCCATCAGATTTGTACGCTTAAATACCCTGGTATATTCCCTCAGCAAGGCATAAAGTATCTCCTCTTCTCTGTCATACGAAGCAAGTGCTAAAAGAACAGCCGCATCATTTTCCACCATAAAAGTCAGCACTCCGGATGCCAACTCTCCTTGGTCAAAATCCGTAATTGCGCCAAGAGCAAAATACCCCCTGGTGCCCACCATTTTTTGTTCCTGTTCTGTCAGGTAACCTATAAATGGCAATATTGCGTTCTTAGTGATCGTAACTATCCGAGTGTTCATGCACGTCTCCTTTTATCTGTAACGGCACTTATACCGAAACATGGCATATAAGCGTAGTCCTCTATTTCCTCTTTCGCATCAAAAAGCTATCTGTCCTCTTTTGTACATTATCCTGTAGATTCACGAAAAACAGGAAATTGTCATACAGATGAAGACTTCCGGTAGGAAAAATGGCAAGTCCTGCAGGATATTCGTTTGTGTCTATCCCGGTTACAATAAGGGTTCCCCTTTCCGGGTCAATGTAAGCACCATACTTTCCCGTTTCAACAGAAGTTATTGCACCGGTTTTACTGTCCTGGGTAACAGAGCCCTTATTAAGACTTTTGCTAGCCTTTGAAGAGTCCGTTTTCCAGTTTAATGGATTTATGGAAAGCGCCTTGGTCCCTGCAGGTGTGATGACGGAATCTGTAACAGTACCATCCTCACAATCAAAGCTGATGACAACGCCTGTATCCGTCTCGTTTTGGGCAGGTACAATCTGAGGGCATTCTGCTATCATTTCCTCTGTCATATCCCAGCCAATTGCATAAACAGCAATTAGGTTTTCACGCAGCGAAACAGCTCTGTCACCATCTCCGCCATAATACTCTTGCAGAATCCTGTAGCACATATCAGCTCCCTGAGAAAAGCCTGCAAGTATCAGAGGTCTTCCATTATTTTTATGCTCAAGATAATACTTAAATGCGGCCGAGACATCTATGTATGCATTCTGCATTGCTTTTTCTCTTGCTGCCAAATCGGTAAATGAATATACATTCAGCGCTGCCTGCCTGTAATAAGGCGCATAGATTCTGGCTGTTTTAGCATATATAGCCTGTTGCTGGTTCATCGCATTTCTGAAAGCTCTTTTGTAGCCATCAGTCATAGTAGAATTCACTTCACTTTTGGTATCCACTGATGGCGCAACCATGAAAACATCCACGCCATTTTCTGGATAAGCTCCGTCATATAGCCAGTTTTCAGACCTGGAATAATCCAAAGCACTGGTAAAAGGAAGGATGTTTACCGCTTCTACTCTGATAGCACTCTGAAAAAACATCGTCGCCATAAGGATCAGTGATAATAAAACTGCTTTTGCTTTCTTATTCATATTACCTCCTACATGCTCCGGTACCTAGCCATTGCAACGAATATGATTAACATATGACTCTTTAATTCTACAATATTTCGTTATTCGACGGTCT
>CAMVJI010000140.1 GCA_947167765.1 uncultured Butyrivibrio sp.
ATGTACTATCCATATCACTTTAATATCTGGCAGTATACTTCATCCGGCAGGATTGACGGTATAGATGGCGATGTTGACCTTAATATCTGTATAACGGACTACTAAGTATGGAACAGCAGTTTAACGCTTCTTTATCTTACGAAGCATATGAGCAAAAGGGATATCTTAATGAAGACTTTCGCTTTTTTCATATAAAGAGTAGTGAAAGTGCTGATATTCCATATCATTATCATGATTTTCATAAACTGATCCTTGTTCTTTCCGGGGATGCAAAATATATGATCGAAGGGCTGGAGTATGAACTTAAGCCCTTCGATTTTGTGCTTGTTAACAGGCATTGTATCCACAGGCCTGTCTGGAATCAGGAAAAGACTGATTCAGAGTATGACAGGATGATCCTGTATCTTAAGGATGAATTTCTTTTAAAATATGATCTTCTTGACAGCTTTAAAGCTGCCACAGAAAAAAAGAGCAGTGTAGTCAGGTTTTCAGGAAGCATTAGTTCAAAGCTCTATGACGCATTTAAAAAGATAGAATCCGATATAAATAGTCAGGACCAGATCTATAAGGGGAGCCTACGGCTCAGGATAGATCTTTTAAATGCCCTTATAAGTTTTAACGAGGCATGTATTACTGAAGCAAATTGCTTTGATACGTCTGCAAGATACAACAGGAAGGTAATTGAGATAATAGATTATATTAGTGATAATCTCTCTGGAGACCTTGCAATAGACAGACTGGCAGATCATTTTTATATGAGTAAATACCATATGATGAGACTGTTTAAGAATGAGACAGGTTATTCGATCCACAGATATATTTCTGAAAAAAGGATCCTGCTTGCAAGAGACTATATTGGAGCAGGAATGCCTGCAACAAGTGCATGCCTTGAATGCGGATTCAGGGATTATTCCTCCTTTAGCAGAGCGTTTAAGAATCAGCTTGGGATATTGCCATCAGATATAAAGTTTTAAGTGTCAAGAAAAAATACTTGACACTTATTTTCTTTTTGGTTATTATACTCATTGTGCATAAATATGGGTGAGGTTCATTATGGAAAAAATCGTTGAACAGGGCCTTCTGTATGATTTCTATGGAGAACTCTTAACAGAACATCAAAAACAGATATATGAAGCTGCTGTATATAACGATATGTCGCTTACTGAGATTGCTGATGAACAAGGTATCAGCAAGCAGGGCGTGCATGACCTCATAAAGAGATGCACCAAAACGCTTCAGGGTTATGAAGACAAGCTTCATATGATCAGGCGTTTTGAAGCTATCAAAGCGCAGGCTGAGGAGCTTAAGATGGTATCCCAAAAAGATCTGGATGTTACTGAGCTTAAAAAGGCTGCACTTGATATCTCTGATAATATTTTAGAGGAGCTTACTTAATGGCTTTTGAAAGTCTTACTGATAAACTGCAAAATGTCTTTAAGGGCCTTAAGGGCAAGGGACGTCTTTCTGAAGAGGATGTCAAGCTTGCACTAAAAGAAGTAAAGATGGCTCTTTTAGAGGCTGATGTCAGCTTTAAGGTTGTTAAGCAGTTCATTTCCTCAGTTCAGGAAAGAGCTGTTGGTGAAGATGTATTAAATGGTCTTAATCCTGGACAGATGGTTATCAAGATCGTAAACGAAGAGATGACTTCTCTGATGGGATCGGATACAACTGAGCTGAGCCTTTTACCTGTTAATGAGATCACTGTTATCATGATGTGTGGTCTTCAGGGTGCTGGTAAGACAACAACTGCAGCTAAGATAGCAGGTAAGCTTAAGCTCAAGGGAAGAAAACCACTTCTTGTAGCCTGCGACGTTTACAGGCCAGCTGCTATTGAACAGCTGAGAGTTAATGCTGAAAAACAGCAGGTTGATTTCTTTGAGATGGGAACTGATGTAAGTCCCGTAGATATTGCCCTCGCCAGTCTTGAACAGGCTAAAAAGGCGGGCAATAACGTTGTTTTGATTGATACAGCCGGACGTCTTCAGATTGACGAAGACATGATGAACGAGCTGATCAATATAAAAAATGCCATTGCAGTTCATCAGACACTTTTAGTTGTTGATGCCATGACAGGTCAGGAAGCTGTAAATGTGGCTTCTGAGTTTAACGACAAAGTGGGTGTTGATGGGATCATCCTTTCCAAGATGGATGGCGATTCCAGAGGTGGTGCAGCTCTTTCCACCAAGGCTGTAACTGGCAAACCTATTCTCTATGTTGGTATGGGCGAGAAGCTCTCAGATCTTGAGCAGTTTTACCCAGACAGAATGGCCAGCAGGATTCTGGGAATGGGTGATGTTTTAAGTCTCATTGACAAGGCTGTAGAAGCACAGCAGCAAATGGATGAGGCAAAAGAAAAAGAGATGGCCCAGAAGATGAAGAAGGGCAAGCTCGATTTCGAAATGTACCTTGAGAGCATGAAGCAGATGCGAAACATGGGTGGCCTTTCAGCCATCATGGGAATGCTTCCAGGAATGGGCAAGATCGGAGAAGATCAGCTTCCTGATGAAAAGGAACTGGCAAGACTTGAAGCAATAGTTCTTTCTATGACTCCTGAGGAGCGCAAAAATCCAAAGCTTATGAGTCCCCAGAGAAAGTTCAGGATTGCCAAGGGCTCTGGAAATGATATCGCAGCAGTAAACCGCTTTATCAAGCAATTTGAACAGATGAACAAAATGATGAAGCAGATGCCGGGACTTATGGGCGGAAAGAGAAAAGGCTTTGGCAAGTTCGGAGGCTTCCCTGGAATGGGCGGCTTTGGCGGCGGTAAATTCTTTTGATATGTCTATGCAGCAGTAGCTGTTTGATACATATAAAAACAAAAACAATAATTTATTTATTTAAAATGGAGGACATTTAAAATGGCAGTAAAGATCAGATTAAAGAGAATTGGTAAGAAGAAGGTTCCTTTCTACAGAATCATCGTTTCAGATTCTAAGTTCCCTGTACAGGGTAAGTTCATCGAGGAGATCGGTACATACGATCCTAACACAGATCCTAGCACAGTAAAGGTTAATGAGGAGCTCGCTAAGAAGTGGCTTTCAAACGGAGCACAGCCTACAGAGTCTGTTGCTAAGCTTTTCAAGCAGGCCGGCATTCAGAAATAATCTTTTCTGATTTGATAGATCATTCAAATTTGCCGGAGGTGGATAGTGAAAGAATTAGTTGAAGTTATCGCAAAGGCCCTGGTTGACAATCCGGATGAAGTAGTAGTAACCGAGAAAAAAGACGGGCGTAATATCATGATCGAGCTTCATGTTGCACCTTCTGACATGGGCAAGGTGATAGGTAAGCAGGGACGCATTGCCAAGGCAATCCGCGCCGTTGTAAAGGCTGCATCAACAAGGGAAGATGTTAAGGTTGATGTTGAAATAGTATGATTTACGGAGCCGGATAAGGTATTAACTTTATTCGGCTCTTTGTTATGCTTGATTTGGGTGAAAAATGAATTTTCATATTATGACTCTTTTCCCTGAAATGGTTGAGCAGGGACTAAAGACCAGTATCACTGGTCGAGCAGCAGACAAAGGACTGATATCCTTTAATGCTGTCAATATCAGAGATTTTTCAAATGACAATAAACATCACAAGGTTGATGATTATACATATGGTGGCGGAGCTGGAATGCTTATGCAGGCTCAGCCAATTTATGACTGCTTTTTATCCATCAGAGATTCAATATCGGATATGTCAGAAGATAAGAAGCTGCGTGTTGTTTATGTGACTCCTCAAGGCAGTGTTTTTAACCAGAAAATGGCTGCAGATCTTGCAAAGGAACAGGATCTGGTTTTTCTTTGTGGCCACTATGAAGGCGTTGATGAGAGAGTTCTTGAAGAGATCGTTACAGATTACATTTCAATTGGCGATTATGTGCTGACAGGGGGCGAGCTTCCTGCTATGGTAATGATCGATGCCATATCAAGGCTTGTTCCGGGAGTTTTAAACAACGATGAATCTGCAATGACTGAGAGTTTTGCAGGAGGCCTGCTTGAATATCCTCAGTATTCAAGACCTGAGGAGTGGATGGGGAAAAAGGTTCCCGGAATACTTTTATCTGGTGATCACAAAAAGGTTGATGAGTGGAGACTTGAGCAGTCCATTTTAAGGACCAGGGAAAGAAGACCAGACCTTTATGAAAAGTGGGTTTTGGAGAACCCTCCAAAGCAAGAAAAAAAGAAACGTAAAAAGCGTACAAATATCACAGAAGAGGATAATAAATGACAGACAGGTTTCAGGTGGGAGTAATTGCATCTACACATGGTCTTCAGGGTGAAGTTAATGTTTTTCCTACAACTGAGGATCCTTCCAGATTTAAAAAGCTTAAACAGGTTGTTCTTCACACACAAAGGGGGGAAGAGCTGCTTTTAGATGTGGTAAGTGCAAGGTTTTTTAAGAAGTTTGTTATAGTTAAATTTAAGCAGTTTAATAATATTAACGAGGTTGAGAAATTCAGAGGCTGTGAGCTTACAATTGGCCGTAAAGATGCTATAAAACTACAGCCTGGTGAATATTACTGTGCAGACCTTATAGGACTTAGCATTGTTGATGAAGATGGCATTGAACTGGGAACTCTTACTGAAATTCTTCAGACAGGTGCTAATGACGTCTATGAGATGACCAGAAAGGGTTCTGGAGAAAAAATCTATATACCTGCTATCAGGGATTGTATTAAAGAAATCGATCCTGAAGGCGGCAGAATAGTCATTCATGTCATGGATGGTATTCTTTAAAAGATAGTGACTTTTCTTATTAATTGTCATATAATATTTAGAGTAAATATTTAGTGTATGAAAATATCTTAATACAAGATATTGGGGTGAGGATTCTAATGGTAGATTATACAGAAGGTGCTGGATATCAGTATCATACTCATGTTGGCCCTGGGGATGTGGGCAGATATGTTCTTTTGACTGGAGATCCAGGAAGATGTGAATCTATTTCAAAGCTATTTGATGATCCCAAATTTGTTGCATATAACAGAGAGTATAATTGCTATACAGGATATCTTAATGGTGAAAAGGTAAGCGTCATTTCTCATGGAATTGGTGGAGCTTCTACAGCAATTTGTGTTGAGGAGCTTGCTAAGTGTGGCGCAGATACCTTTATCAGAATGGGAACTTCTGGAGGAATGCAGGATGATGTGGTTGGTGGCGATATCGTTATTGCTTCAGGCGCTATCCGTGCAGAGGGAACCTCCAAGGAGTATGCACCCATTGAGTATCCTGCTGTAGCTTCTTTTGATGTGGTAAATGCCCTGGTAAACGGCGCTAAGAAGTCTGGTGCCAAATATCATGTAGGTGTTGCCCAGTGCAAGGATTCATTCTTTGGACAGCATGAGCCTGAGACCAAGCCAGTTGGTCCCGAGCTTTTGTATAAATGGGACGCATGGATCAAATGTGGATGCCTGTGTTCCGAGATGGAGAGCTCAACACTGTTTATTGTCGGAAGTTATTTAAGGATAAGGACAGGAGCAGTTCTTTTGGTAGTTGCCAATCAGGAGAGGGCTAAAAAGGGCCTTCCTAATCCACAGGTTCATGATATGGATATTGTGTATAAGACAACTATTGAGGCTGTAAAAGAGCTTATTAATTTGGATAAAGCCTAAATAAGGTTTTATTATACATTTTTCATTTTTATTTTTTATAATGGAGGGAAATTATGAAAAAGAAGATTTTAGCAGTTCTTATGGCTGCAACAATGGTATCTTCTCTTGCAGCTTGTGGCTCATCAGCTCCTGCAACTGCAGATACTACAGAACAGACAGAGGCAGCTCCAGCTGAGACAGCTGAGGCTCCAGCAGCAGAGGCTACAGAAGCTACAGAGGCTCCTGCTGAGGCAACTGATATGAAGGTTGCTATGGTAACAGACTACGGCGATATCACAGACCAGTCTTTCAACCAGTCAACATACGAGGCTTGCAAGGCATTTGGCGAGGCTAATGGTGTAGAGTTCACATACTACAAGCCAGAAGGCGATTCAGATGCTGAGAGAGTAGCTATGATCGATAAGGCTGTTGCTGATGGATTCAATGTAATCGTTATGCCTGGTTACGCTTTTGCTGGCGCTATCAAGGAGACAGCAGAGATGTATCCTGACATCAAGTTTGTTGCTCTTGACGTTTCTGAGTACGACCTTGAGGGTGACTCATCAGACTTCAACAACAAGACATATGACAACGTATTCTCAGCAGTATATCAGGAAGAGCTTCCTGGATACATGGCTGGTTATG
>CAMVJI010000141.1 GCA_947167765.1 uncultured Butyrivibrio sp.
TTACGGCTGATGCCATAATAGGAGCCAAAGATAACTACCTTCAGAAGGGCTTTAACGACTATATCAGTAAACCTGTTAAATACTCGGTTTTAGAGCAGGTTTTAAAAGAGTACATCCCAAAAGAAAAGCAACTGATCCCAGACAGAAACGCAGATCTTCCGGTGATGCTCATTTGGGGCAATGATTCAGACAGGCTTAAGCTTGAAAAAGAGAAGCTTGAGAGCATTTATAAATGCGTTTGCGTTGTTGGAGAAAAGGCAAAAGACAAGTACCTCGAAAAGCATGAACCTGATGGGATCATGTATATAAAAGGCAAGGAGGCAACATGAAGAAGAAACTTTTAAGCACCATGCTTGCAGTCATGATGATGGGAATGGTCATAGGATGCGGTAGTGGTGGTAGCGATGTTGGGACTACGGATAGCAATAGCGGCGTAGAGCAGGTTGAGTCTGCGACAGATGATCAGGCTGACAGTAATGGATCTTTGGAAATATCCACAGATACAGAGGGAGAGGATAGCTCTTTTCACATTGGTATTGTGACTGGTTCTTATTCCCAGTCTGAAGATGACAGGCGGGGAGCTGAGGCTTTTCAGGAAAAGTATGGGGAGGATGTAGTTACACTTGCAATCTATCCTGATAATTTTATAGAGGAGCAGGATACTACTATTCAGATCATAGTGGGACTGGCAGAAGATCCTGACATGCGGGCAATCATTGTAAATCAGGCTGTTGATGGAACGACTGAAGCATTTCGTCAGATCCATGAGATGCGTCCGGACATACTGTGTATTGCAGGTGAGGCTTATGAGGATTTTTCTGACATTGGAGAAGTGGCAGATCTTGTTGTGAATTATGACTTTATAAGCAGAGGCTATCTTATAGTGCATACGGCCCATGAGCTTGGATGTGATACCTTTGTCCATGTTTCTTTTCCAAGGCACATGTCATATGAGTCTGTGTCAAGGCAAGTGGCTATTATGAGAGCCGCCTGCGATGAATTTGGCATGACATTTGCTATGGAAGAAGCACCGGATCCAACTACAGAGGTAGGCGTTCCGGGAGCCCAGGAATTCATTTTGGAGCAAGCACCTTCATGGGTCTCCAAATATGGCCAGGCCTCGGCGTACTTTTGTACCAATGATGCCCATACAGAGCCACTTATTAAAAGTCTTTTGGAAAATGGCGGATATTTTATTGAGGCAGATCTTCCATCGCCGCTGATGGGCTATCCGGGTGCGCTGGATCTTGATTTTACCGGGGAATCAAATGATTTTGAAAAGATACTAAAGACAGTAGAAGATGCAGTTGTAAATGCCGGAGGTGCTGGACGATTCGGGACCTGGGTGTATTCGTATGGATATACTGTGTCAGCAGGCCTTGCTGAACACGCAAGAAATGTGATACTTGGGGAAAGCAGCATAGACAGCATTGATGACCTTTCAAAGGCATATAAAGTCTTTTCTCCAAATGTTGATTGGAATGGTTCTAATTACATAGATGCTGATTCCGCAGTGAAATCGGACAATATTTTTCTGATATATCAGGATACATATATTTTTGGAAACCCAGGTTCTTACATGGGGACCACAAAAATAGAGGTTCCGGAAGAGTATTTTACTGTTAAATGACCATTGTTTAAGCAGGCAAAGAGGGTATTGGCATGGATGAAAAGGAAAGCATAACAACAGGCAGAAGAAAAAAGAATAATATGTTGATTCCGCTTGTCTTTGTATTTGTGTTTATGACGGTGATGGTGGTTTATGTCTCCTCTCTGATGTATAAAGTAGCTGTTTCTAATTCATATGCAGTCATGGAAGACAGGATTCTGACAGTATCATCTATGATAAACAATCA
Source organism: uncultured Butyrivibrio sp. (assembly GCA_947167765.1). Lineage (GTDB taxonomy): Bacteria > Bacillota > Clostridia > Lachnospirales > Lachnospiraceae > Butyrivibrio. Next base: position 1,857 of record CAMVJI010000141.1, read on the forward strand.
TCTGAACACTGCTGAAAACGTTCTTCATGTGGCTGGAGACTCTGTACATCATATGCTGATAAGCGGAACGACTTCCGCTAGGGTACATGAGTTCCTTGTAAATGAAACCGCTAATGTATCAGAGCAGTTTGATGAAAACTATACTGGAATTTATGGATATATAATGGGGAAGTATATTGACGGTCTCAACTGGGTCCCACCTGAAGGGTATGACCCCAAGAGCCGTGATTGGTATATCGCAGCAAAAGAAGCAGGTGGAGAAGTGGCGTTTTCTCCACCTTATATAGATGCTCAGACTGGTAACATGATAATATCAGCCTGCAGGACTCTTCCGGATAAGCAAAGTGTTATTGCACTTGATGTACAGCTCCGTGGGATACAGTCTATGATGAGCGAGCTTAGAGTCAATAGAAAGGGCTACGGCTTTGTCCTTGACGAAGATGGACTTATCGTTGCCCATGAGGATGAGACGAAAAAAGGAACCAACATAGTTGATATCGAGGAAGGCGCAGAGTTGTTTGATGCTATCAGGGAGACTGGATCTGGGAGCTTTTCTTTTAAATTCGGAAAAGAGAAAAGCACAGTTTATGTGAACACCCTTGCCCGTAACTGGTATGTGGCTATGGTTGTCAGCGACAGAGAGCTCTACTCTGAAGTATGGAATGAGTGCATTGTCATCGCTCTCATCTGCATTCTCATTTTCTCCATGATCTGCGGTATTTACTATGCAGGATATACCAATGAGAGAAAGTACACTAAGAGAATGGAGGAGATGAAGCTTGAGGAACAAAAGTCAGAGTATGACAGGAAAGTTTTAGAGCTTGAAAAAGATGCGGCCAATGCCTCCAATAAGGCAAAGAGCGATTTTCTGGCCAACATGTCCCATGAGATAAGAACGCCTCTTAACGGTATTCTTGGCATGGATGAGATGATAATAAGAGAGAGCAGAGATTCGAGAATAAAGAAATATGCACTGGAGATTAAAAGCGCCGGAAATACTCTTTTGTCCATAATCAATGACATCCTTGATATGTCCAAGATAGAATCGGGAAACTTCGAGATCATACCTATAGATTATGAAGTCTCATCGGTCTTAAACGACGTCCTGAACATGACCAGGCCAAGGGCTCAGAAGAAGGGCCTTGAGTACATCTTCCAGGTTTCGCCCACAATTCCATCGGCCCTAAGCGGCGATGAGATCAGGATCAGACAGGTAATACTTAACATCATTAACAACGCCATCAAGTACACCCAGGAGGGAAGCGTCAGCGTTGTGGTTACCTCAAAGGAAGTTGGAGGGGGTAATTATACAGATCTTGTTGTGAGTGTCTCAGACACCGGAATGGGCATCAAGGATGAGGACAAGAACAAGCTATTTAAGAGTTTCCAACGTCTTGATGAAAAGAAAAATCGAAATATTGAAGGTACGGGCCTTGGCCTTCACATCACCCACAGCCTGCTTGATATGATGGGTGGTGGTATCGACATTGAAAGTGAGTATGGAAAAGGAAGCACCTTCACGATCACAGTGCCTCAAAAGATAGTAAATAGTGAGCCTATCGGAGATTTCTCCAAAGCTGTCAGAAATTATCTCGATAATATTGAGACGGATGAGGTGGTTCTTTATGCACCAGAAGCTGAGATTTTAGTGGTTGATGACAATGCTATGAACCTTGAGGTAATGGAGGGCTTGCTTGCTGATACCAAGATAAAGACAGAATTAGTACAGTCAGGAGCTGAGTGTATCGAGAAGGTTTCCAAAAAGAAATATGACTGCATCCTTCTTGATCAGATGATGCCTGGGATGAGCGGCGAGGAGACTCTTGCAAAGATGAAGGAGATGGATATTCTCAAGGGAACTCCGGTCATCGCTCTTACTGCAGATGCCATAATGGGAGCCAAGGAGAGCTATCTTTCCAAGGGCTTTTCAGATTATGTCAGTAAGCCCGTCAAGTATGCAATCTTTGAGCAGGTGCTAAAAGAGTACCTTCCAAAAGAAAAGCAGCTTGTCCGCGACAAAGAGGCTGAAATGCCAGTTCTGCTAATCTGGGGTGAAGACTCAGGAAGATTAAAGTCTGAGAAGGAAAAGCTTGAAGACATTTATAAATGCGTCTGTGTTGTTGGTGAAAAAGCTAGGGACAAATACCTTGAAAAGCATGGGGCACAGGTTGTAATGCATGTAGTTTAACAAGACACGGGGACGGTTCTACTGTCTCATTGCGCGCAATGAGACAGTAGAACCGTCCCCGTGTCTTGTCATGAAAACTTTTGCTTGATTTTTCGTGAAGAAGGGTTATAATGAATATAAAGATTGCACACAATCAAATAGTACAACACACAAACCGGAGGATAATTACAATGATCTATGATTACAAGGTAACTACAGGAACTGGAGAAGAACTTGATCTTGCAGCATTTAAGGGCAAGGTGATCCTTGTTGTGAACACAGCAACAGGATGCGGTTTCACACCACAGTACAAGCCAATTGAGGAACTTTATGAGAACTACCATGAGCAGGGACTTGAGATCCTTGACATTCCTTGCAACCAGTTTGGTGCACAAGCTCCTGGAACAGATGAAGAGATCCATGAGTTCTGCACACTTCATTACAATACTACATTCCCTCAGATGAAAAAGGCTGATGTTAACGGAGAGAATGAGCTTCCTCTTTACACATATCTTAAGTCACAGAAGGGCTTTGAAGGCTTCCAGGAGCACGAGTACAAGGAACTTCTTGAGGGCATGTTCGCCAAGGCAGATCCTGACTGGGCTAGCAAGCCTGATATCAAGTGGAACTTCACAAAGTTCGTGATCGACAGAGACGGTAACGTAGTTGCCCGCTTCGAGCCAACAGCTGATGTAGCTGATGTTGAGGCCTGCATCAAGTCTTTACTTTGATATTTTTCCAAAAAAAGAGAATTATAAGCGGATTTTTGCTCAAACAGTTGTTTATTCCGTAAAGAGTCTGGCCTATACTAGAGACATGTAAATGAAACGAAACGTGATTTTTTTAGGAGGTTAGCGTTATGGAAAAAAAGTTGTATAGAAGCAATGACAGAAAGATCTTTGGAGTATGCGGCGGCGTTGCTGAGTACTTTGGATTTGATCCAACAATTGTAAGAGTTCTCTGGTTAGTGTTTTCGTTATCCGGCGGCATTGGAATTCCGGCATATATCATCCTTACATTCCTGATGCCAAACCGTCCTGATTATATAAGCAGGTACGACAATCAGTGAGACGCCTACATGCTATATGAGATTTCGAAATGGCTATAATTTTGAGAGATGACGATAAAATCCAGACTATCGTCATCTCTTTTATTGTAATATAAAAAAAGATCAGACAAGGAGCAATTAACATGGAATATCTCGATATAGTCGATGAAAACGGAAATCCCACAGGCGAAACGGTAGAGAGGTCTTTTGCCCACAAAAACGGCGTATGGCACAGGACATCCCACGTGTGGATACTTAGAAAGAGAGAAGGGAAGATTGAAGTTCTTTTGCAAAAAAGGGCTGATACCAAATCATTTCCAGGATGCTACGACATATCAAGCGCTGGCCACATCACAGCGGGTCAGGGTTTCCTTGATTCTGCAGTAAGAGAGCTGGGCGAAGAGCTGGGAATCACGGCCACAGAGGATGAGCTTTTATTCTGTGGCGACAGGAAGATCATCTGGGACGACGTGTTCTTTGGCGAAGAGTACCACGACAGGCAGTTTACCAAGGTGTTCCTGTTGTGGGCAGATGTCGATGAAAAGAGCCTCACCCTCCAGGAAGAGGAAGTCAGCGCCGTTAAGTGGATGGACCTTGATGAGTGCATAGAGGGCGTAAAAGCCAACGCATTCAAGCACTGTATCTACCCTGAAGAGCTTCTGATGGTGAAGAAAAGAGCGCTTGCATAAGCAAAAGTTATCTCCTCCGATAAATTTAGTGTCTTTTACAATAGTGGCCAGATGGCTCTATACTTCAAAAAACGACATACATCGAGAGGAGACTTGTTATGAAAAAGAGATTAGTATCAGTTTTAGCAGTTGCATCACTTCTTGGAACACTTGTTACAGGATGCGGACAGGCAGCATCATCTGAGGCAGCTCCAAAGGAAGAGGCTGTACAGGAGGCTACAGAAGCAGAGACTACTGAGGCACCTGCAGAGGAAGCAAAGACAGAAGATGGAGACAAGGTCATCAGAGTAGGCGCTACACCAGTTCCACACGCAGAGATCCTTGATAATATCGTTAAGGACGTTCTTGCTGAGGACGGTTGGGAGCTTGAGACAGTAGTTTTCCAGGATTACGTTCTTCCTAATAAATCACTTGAGGCTGAAGAGCTTGATGCAAACTACTTCCAGACACTGGCTTACATG
>CAMVJI010000142.1 GCA_947167765.1 uncultured Butyrivibrio sp.
CAGGTTATCTATTATCTGACTCATGAAGCAAAACATAAGGAAGAAGCCTATTTCATCCTCTTTAAGAAATCATTTGAAGCCTTCACAAGCAAAACAGGCTTTAATTACATCAGCAACTGATCAGGGATAAGAGATGATCTTAGAGACACCTAGACTAATACTAAGAGGCTGGAAAGACGAAGATGCTTCCAGCCTCTTTAAATATGCCTCAGATAAGAGAGTAGGACCATCTGCAGGCTGGCTTCCCCACAGGGATGAGAACTACTCAAGGGCGGTAATAAGGACTATTTTTTCAAACCCCGAGACCTATGCTATATGCCTTAAGGGAATGGAAGAGGAGCCAATAGGCAGTATTGGCCTTACTCTTAAAGGAAGTCCCGAAAGGCCACTTGAAGATAACGAAGCTGAGCTTGGATACTGGGTTGGAGTTCCTTTCTGGGACCAGGGCATTGCGACTGAGGCGGCAAAAGAAATGATCCGCCATGGCTTTACAGATCTTAACCTCATGCAGATCTTCTGCGGTTATTTTAAAGGGAACGACAGGAGTAAAAAAGTTCAAGAAAAATTGGGGTTTAAGTACCACCACACAAATCAGTGCTGCAAGCTTTTAATGCTGAAAGAAACACGGGTTGAGTATGTTAATTCGCTTACTGCCAGTCAGTGGGAGAACATAAAAAAGACACACTTTTTTCAAGATTAAATATTACAAAAAAAGTAATATTATGTTATAATCTATCTACTGAAAGCGCTTCCAATAATGGGTTGTTTTTGTTGTTTTGAATAAATAAGGAGGAACATATGTTAAAAATTGGAGAATGCGTAATTTACGGCAGTCACGGTCTGTGTAGTGTTCGTGATATACTGGTTCCGTCTTTCCTTGAGAGGGGAAAAGAGAAACAGTATTATCAGATGGTTTCCGCGGTAGATGCAGGAAGTGTTCTCTATGTTCCGGTTGACGGTGCAGAAGACAAGATCCGTCAGGCCATCAGCAGAGATGACGCAGAAGGGCTTATTGAAGAAATAGAATTTACACCTGAGCTTGAGCTTCCAGAAGGCAAGAAGGCTGAACCGGCTATTATGGAAGTCATCAAGAGAAACGTAGCAGATGAGATGATGAGTCTTGTTAAGTCACTTCGCAAGATCAAGGCCACAAGAGAGGCTGAGGGCAAGAAGTTTGCATCACTTAGTGAGAAACATCTTCTGATGGCTGAGAAGCTTCTTTATACAGAGCTTGCATTTGCACTAAAAACCGAGAAGGATGACATAAAATCCAGAGTTCTTTCTGAACTTTCACAGTTACCACTTGAGACTGCTTGATGCAGTCTCTTTTTTTACGCTCTTTACCTCTGTATGTGCCCTCTTTTTGGTTGCAATAAGGCTTTGTCTTTTGTAAAATGTAATCTATGGCAAATACTTTAGAACTTTACTACGAAAGTGCATACTTAAAGGAATTTGATGCCACTGTCATATCCTGCAGTAAGGGCGGCGATGGCTCTTTTTTTGTGTGCCTTGATAAGACGGCTTTTTTTCCGGAACAGGGAGGACAGAGCTGTGACAAGGGTGTGCTCATAGATGACAGCGGCCAAGAGTATGCTGTTGACCATGTATCCATAAAAGATGGAGTTATTACCCATGTTTTGAAAAGTGCTCTTCTTGAAGGCTCTCTCATACATGGAGTGATAGATTTTGAGCATCGATTCAGCAATATGCAGCAACACACTGGAGAGCATATTTTTTCAGGAATAGTAAACAGACGCTTTGGTTATGACAATGTGGGCTTTCACCTAAGTGATAATGAAGTGACCATGGACTATAATGGCCAGCTGACGGATGCTCAGGTGGCAGAGGTGGAGCTTTCAGTTAACAAGGCTATCTGGGCCAATGTAGAGGTTATTTGTTCATTTCCATCTGATGAAGAGCTTAATGCTATAGATTACAGGAGCAAAAAAGAGCTGACTGGTGCTATCAGGATAGTAACAATTCCTGGGTACGATGTGTGCGCATGCTGTGCGCCTCACGTATTAAGAACAGGAGAGATTGGACTATTAAAGGTAGTCAAGGCTCAGAACTATAAGGGTGGGACCAGAGTAAGCATTCTTTGTGGAAGAAGGGCTCTTTCATATATTTCTTTAGAACATGATATTATTGATGAGCTTGTAAGGATCTTTACCACAAGTCATGACAATATCATCTCATCAGTAGATAAACTTCAAAGTGACCTTCAGGACTGCAAAGGTCAGATGGTAAACCTTCAAAACAGGCTCCTTGACTATGAACTTAAGGAGATAGATGAGGATCTTGCGAATGTCTTTTTGGTAAAAGAGACATCTACCGATCTGAACGTTCTTAGGAAAACAGTTAACCAGCTTGCTCTTTCCCATACTGGATTTTGCGGAGCCTTTGCTGGCGATGAGAAAAATGGATACAGATATATCATAGCCTCTGGCACTGAGGGCAGAGATTGTAAGATGCTCCAGAAGGTACTTTCAGAGGAGTTTGGCGCAAGGGGCGGAGGAAACAGCCCTATGATACAGGGGAGCCTATGTGGCGTCGATATTAAGGCAGTAATTAAAAGGTGTCAGGAGTTTTAACATGAGTAGCGAGGCAAAAAATGAATTTTTTGAAGGGTGTAAAGATGCCATTCCAATTTGTCTTGGATACATTGCAGTGTCCTTTGCTTTTGGAATAGAGGCCGCCAAGATAGGCATGACAACTTTTCAGGCAGCACTTACATCACTTCTTAATGTCACAAGTGCAGGGCAGTTTTCAGCCCTTGATGTAATAGCAAGAAATGGAAGTTTTATAGAACTTGCAATTTTGCAGTTTATTATTAACCTGCGATATATGCTTATGAGTACAGCTCTTTCTCAAAAGCTCTCATCCAAGGTTGGAACAATACAAAGGCTTGGTATAAGCTATGGAGTAACAGATGAGATTTTTGCCCTTAGCTTTTTCAGGAAAGGGAGCCTTAATCCGCTTTATTCCTACGGCCTTATAATAACTTCTGTTTTTGGATGGGTGTTTGGTACAGTACTGGGAGCATTCTCAGGGCAGATCCTTCCTGAGAGGCTTATAAGCTGCCTTGGCCTGGCAATATATGGCATGTTTATCGCCATCATCATTCCTGATACAAGAACTAACAGGACAATCCTTGGTATCGTTATTTCTGCAATGGCATTAAGCAGCATCTTTACCTATGTTCCAGTGCTTGCAAGCCACATTTCATCAGGCTTCAGGATTATTATAATAACAGTTGTTGTGGCAGCTTTTGCAGCTTACTTTGCACCTGTTGAGGAAGAAAAGGAGGAGATAAGATAATGAACAGAATTTATCTTTATATCCTTCTGATGGCAGGGGTAACATATCTGATAAGAGCGCTTCCTCTTACACTTATAAGAAAAGAAATAAATAGCAGGTTTATCAGATCTTTTTTGCATTATGTACCCTATGCAACTCTTGCAGCAATGACGTTTCCTGCTATACTAAATGCCACAGATTATCTTATTTCATCGCTGGCAGGATTTCTGGTGGCGCTGGTACTTGCCTTTAATAAAAAGAGCCTTTTGACTGTTGCAGGCTTTTCCTGTCTTGCAGCTTTTGTAGTAGAATTGTTTCTGCGCTGATAACTGATGATATATAATATAGAAATGAGGAACATAATATGCGTATAGGAATGGGATACGATGTTCATAAGCTTGTGGAAGGCAGAGATCTTATAATCGGAGGGGTAAAGATCCCTTATGAAAAGGGGCTACTTGGTCACTCTGATGCAGATGTTCTTCTTCATGCGATAATGGATGCAATATTAGGAGCGGCTGCTCTTGGAGACATTGGCAAACATTTTCCTGACACAGATCCAAAGTACAAGGGGGCTGATTCGATAATGCTCCTTAAGGAGGTTGCGGATCTGATTGACAAGGAGCATTATGTTATTGAGAATATCGATGCTACGATAATTGCCCAGGCTCCCAAGATGAGACCTTTTATTGATGAGATGAGGATCAATATAGCTCAGGCTCTCAGGATCTCCTTATCTCAAGTAAATGTTAAGGCGACAACTGAAGAGGGACTTGGTTTTACTGGACATGGAGAAGGTATCTCATCTCAGGCAATATGTCTTTTGACCAGTCCAATGGATGCCTTCAGTGCTGTATACGGAGATAATGTACCTGCTTGCGGACGATGTCAGGGGTGCGACAGAGGATGACTGTAGGAAAAAGATTGATAGGAGTAATATAAATGGCTGAGAGATTTAGTTTTTACAATTCACTTACAAGAAATGTTGACGAGTTTGTACCTCGTGTACCAGGAAAGGTTTCAATGTACACCTGCGGACCAACTGTTTATCACTATGCCCATATAGGTAATATCAGAACATACATCATGCAGGACGTCCTTGTAAAAGCACTGGGCTACGCTGGATATGATGTAAAGAGAGTCATGAACATAACTGATGTAGGACACCTTTCATCTGATGCAGACACCGGTGAAGACAAGATGCTGGCAGGTGCAAAAAGAGAGCACAAGTCTGTTATGGAGATTGCAAAGTTCTACACGGATGCATTTTTTAAGGATTTTGCGGCTGTCGGCAATAAAAAACCAGACGTTATAGAACCTGCGACCAACTGCATTCCTGAGTTTATCCACATGATTGAAGTTCTTATTGAAAAGGGTTTTGCTTATCAGGCAGGTGGTAACATCTATTTTGATACAAGTAAACTTGATGACTACTATGTTTTCTCTTCAGCTATCGAAAAGGAACAGCTTGAAATCGGTGTTCGTGATGATGTAGAAGAGGATACAAACAAAAAGAACAAAACTGACTTTGTGCTTTGGTTTACCAAGTCCAAGTTTGAAGACCAGGCTCTTAAGTGGGACAGCCCATGGGGAGTTGGTTATCCAGGATGGCACATTGAGTGCTCATGCATTTCCATGAAGCATCTTGGAGAATACATTGATATCCACTGTGGCGGTGTGGACAATATATTCCCACATCACACCAACGAGATAGCACAGTCTGAGAGCTATCTTGGACACAGATGGTGCAGCTATTGGTTCCATTCAAATCACTTAAATGACAGAGCAGGTAAGATGAGTAAGTCAAAGGGAGCTGTCCTTACTGTATCAGTTCTTCAGGAGAAGGGCTATGATCCTTTAGTTTACAGATTCTTCTGCCTTCAGTCACATTACAGAAAGCCACTGGAGTTTTCTTTTGAAGCTCTTGACCAGGCTGCAACAGCATTTAATAAGCTTGTTAAGCGCGTATCTGAGCTTAAGAATGAGGGAGAGGTTGATGAGGTTGTTAAAAAGGACCTTGAGGGCAAGTTCCTTGATGCTGTTTCAAATGACCTTAACACATCAATGGCAATAACAGTTCTTTACGATGCCCTTAAGGCTGATACCACTGATGCAACAAAGCTTGCTCTTGTGGAGAGTTTTGATAAAGTCCTTTCACTTGACCTTGTTGAGCATGCTAAAAAGCTTAAAGAGGGTGGAATGGATGTAGATCCTGAGCTTCTTAAATACATCGAGGAGCAGATTGCAAAAAGAACTGAGGCTAAGAAGAATAAGGACTTTGCTACAGCTGACGCTATCAGAGATGAGCTTATGCAGAAAGGTATTGAGATCAAGGATACCCGTGAAGGAGTTAAATGGCAGATAGTTTAAATGAGTATATCAATGCTAAATTTGGCATTGAATCCAAGGATATAAGGACCTACTCGCCGCTGACATTGGCATATATTGGCGACGCAGTATTTGACCTTGTCATCAGATCAGTTTTGGTAAACAAGGGCAACACTGCTGTTAACAATCTACATAAAAAATCAAGTGCTATTGTTAAAGCGCCCACTCAGTCAAAGATTGCAGCCTCAATAATGGATGATATGACTGAGGAGGAAAGAGATATTTTCAGGCGTGGCAGAAACTCAAAGCCCCATACCAAGGCCAAGAATGCCTCTGCCATAGAGTATCTTGAAGCTACAGGATTTGAGGCAGTTTTAGGTTTCTTGTATCTTAAGGGTGATATGGACCGAATAATGGAGCTTGTTGTCCTTGGAATTAAAAAAGCTGATTTAACGGATGTTTTGTAATTGAGGTTATCCTATGGAAAAAGAAATGAACATACAGGGAAGCGAAGAGAAGAT
>CAMVJI010000143.1 GCA_947167765.1 uncultured Butyrivibrio sp.
GAGGTAAGATATTCACAGGGCGGTGAGCCAATGGCAATCGCAAGATACACTCTTGCAGTTGATCGTAGACGTGGCCGCAACACTGGCGACGGTGAGCAGACAGCAGATTTCATCAGCTGCGTAGCATTTGGTAAGTCTGGAGAGTTTGCTGAGAAATACTTAAAGAAGGGTACTAAGATGATCATCAGTGGCAGGATCCAGACTGGTTCCTACACCAACAAGGATGGCGTCAAGGTCTACACAACAGAAGTGGTTGTAGAAGATCAGGAGTTCGCTGAGAGCAAGAACTCATCATCAAACGGTGGTAGCTACGGCGACAACTACAGCAACAATGCTAGTGCTCCTGCTAGTAATCCTGCACCCACTGCAGCAGGCGATGGCTTCATGAATATTCCTGACGGAATTGAAGAGGAGCTGCCTTTTAATTGATAAGGAGGAATTAGCAATGGCTTTCACAAAGTCTGATAGATCCGATGCTCCTGTAAGGAGAAAAGGTGGAATGCACAGAAGAAAAAAGGTTTGTGTATTCTGTGGTAAGGACAATGTAATTGATTACAAGGATACAGCTAAGCTCAAGAAGTTCGTTTCTGAGAGCGGCAAGATCCTTCCTAGAAGAATTACAGGCAACTGTGCTAAGCACCAGAGAGAGCTTACAACTGCAATCAAGAGAGCTCGTCATCTGGCACTTATGCCTTACGTAGCTGAGTAATCAGTATTAATACAAACTAATAAGACACTTTTTAGAAGAAATTCTAAGAAGTGTCTTTTTTGTTGTACAATAATAATATGTATTTTAGTGATCCTTAAGTAGCTCCATCTTAATGGCGTTTTCAAGCATTGATGAAAACGAGATAGAGCTGATTATTGCAGATGGCGGATCTTCGGGACTGGTATTATTTGTCATGGCCATGGCTGCTTCGACGTAGAATCTCATGTCTCTGTTAGTTGTCATCGCATCAATGTTCATATGGCACCTCCTTGTACACCATGAACTATTACCACAACATCTAGTATCTTATGATTACAATATACACTATATATTCTAAAAAGTGTATTAAACAATCGAGAAATCTTGCTAAAACAAATATATTACGAAAGAGGAGTATGCAATGAAGAAAAAACAAGGAATACTGTCCTACATACTGATCATACTTGGGGCGATCATGGCGAGCTTTTCGGTAGCACTTATATTGCTTCCTAACGATGCAATAGATTATGGAACGGCTGGTGTTGCCATCATCATAAGCAAAGTGACAGGCTTTAATTTGCCGCTTTGTGTTTTGTTCGTGTTTTTGCCATTCATAATTGCGGGATATCTTTTCCTTGGAAGGCAGTTTACCATTAAGGCTGCCTTAGGATCGGTATTCTATATGCTAGGGCTGGACTTTTTTGAAAACATCCCATTTGAAGTAAATACTGAGCATTTCCTGGCAGTGGCCTTTGGAGGAGCGATACTGGGAGCTGGGCTTTCACTGATCCTTAGAAATGGCGGATGCATTGATGGATCAGAAATCCTTGCCAACATTGTGGTTAAAAAGCTGTCGGATAGAACCGGTCGCAACTACAGTATGACGCCGGTGCTTTTGGTGTTTAACATGATGGTTTACATCACGGTCTTTGCAGTTATAGATGCAACAGCGGCGCTTCTTAGCCTGTTAGTATACTTTGTTGCCACCATGGTCATCGATCACTACACTGACCATTTCGAATCCATCAAGCAGATCACTATCATTACCCAGGATCCGGACAAGATCATTGCAGACATCAAACAGAAACTCAACAAGACCTGCACTATAATGGATTCAAGAGGAGCCATTGCTGGTGAGAATAACACTTTGATATGCTATATCAGTTACTTTGAACTTCCGCTCATGAAGGAGATCATCTCCACCAACGCCGGAAGCTTCAGTACTGTGTCTACCATTGACGAGATATTAAGATAAAAGAGCTAAAGTCATGTTTTTAAAACTTAACAATATAAAAGGAGACTTAAATGGAACCTATTCGCGACAAGAATGGCCTGACAGAGGCAGAATTTTTAGAAAACTATAACTCAGATGCATGGAAGAAACCTGCAGTCACTGCAGATATCTGCATCATCACAAGAGAGGCAGAAAAGAAAATCCTCCTTATCCGAAGGGGAAATCACCCCTGTCTTGGAAAGTGGGCACTGCCTGGAGGCTTTTCAGAAGAGGGCGAGAGGATTGAGGAGAGCGCTTCCAGAGAACTGGAAGAGGAGACCTGCATCAAAATGCCAGCAAAAGACCTGACTCTTGTGGGAGTCTACAGCAAGCCCGGAAGAGATCCAAGAGGCTGGACTATTACTGCAGCATTTAAAGCAGTAGTTGATCCGGATGAGGTAAAGCCAATCGCAGCAGATGATGCAGCAGATGCCAAGTGGTTCACTATAAAAGAAGAGGGCGGAAAAATTTCTTTTGCTGCAGATGAAATCGTTCTGTCACTTGAGGATCTGGCCTTCGACCACTGCGACATCATTACAGACGCACTAAAAAAAGACTGAAATACTAAAGACAAAACTACGGAGATTACGACATGAGAGCAGTTGTTACAAGGGTGCTCAGCGCATCTGTGACCATCGATGGAAAAGAAATATCATCAATAGATAAGGGATTCCTTGTGCTTTTAGGGGTACACAAGGATGACACAAAAGAGCAGGCGGTAAGGATCGCTGACAAGATCTGCGGTCTTAGAGTATTTGAAGATGAAAATGGGAAAATGAACATAAATCCCAAGGATGCAGGGGCTAAGCTCCTTATAGTGAGCCAGTTTACTCTTTACGCTGACTGCAGTTCCAGAAGGCCAGGATTTACTGATGCTGCTAGGCCTGAGATCTCAGAGCCGCTATACGAACTTGTAGTAGAGGAGTGCAGACACAGGGGATTTGAAGTTGGGACAGGAGTATTTGGAGCAGATATGAAGGTGGCTTCAGTAAATGATGGACCTGTAACTATAGTGCTTGATGTATAAAGGCTGATGGCCTGGCATATTATGGAGGAGTTTATGTGGAATATTATTATCATACCGTTCCTTGGAACAACACTTGGGGCGGCTACGGTTTTCTTTTTTAAGAATGCCATAGGAGAAAAAACTCAGAGAGCCTTAACGGGATTTGCTTCAGGAGTCATGGTGGCTGCTTCATTCTTTAGCCTGCTGCTACCTGCTCTTGATATGACGACGGATATGGGTAAGCTTGGTTTTATTCCGGTGTCCATAGGCTTTGGCATAGGAATGCTGTTTTTGCTTGTACTGGATCTGGTAACTCCGCACATGCACCTTGACAGCAGTGAGGAGGGCCCAAAGAGCGGGCTTAAGAGAACTACAAAGCTAGTACTTGCAGTGACGCTGCACAATCTGCCGGAGGGAATGGCAGTTGGTATCGTTTGTGCAGGGTGGCTCTATGGAAATGAGACAATTTCCTTATCAGGTGCGCTGGCGCTTGCTATTGGTATAGCGATCCAGAACTTCCCGGAGGGAGCCATTGTGTCAATGCCTCTTCTTGGAGAGGGGGTTCCTAAGGGTAAGACGTTCCTTTATGGCGTGCTTTCCGGAATTGTAGAACCTATTGGATCGCTGCTTGTCATTGCAGCAGCTTCACTTCTGATCCCCACTATGCCATATCTTTTAAGCTTCGCGGCCGGAGCCATGATCTATGTTGTAGTAGAGGAGCTTATCCCAGAGATGTCAGAGGGTGAGCACTCCAATATCGGAACAATCTCTTTTGCCCTGGGCTTCATATTGATGATGGCTCTGGATACAGGACTTGGATGAATGGTTAGAGAATTCTAAAAGTATTATTAATTATTTGTAATTTCATCAATTAATTCACTGCAAAGTAATATGATATATGTGTGGAAGTGTCACTCATTTATAGATTCATGGATGATTTAATGCGGTGAATGCTAATGAGGAACAAGATCATTGGATTAAAAAACCTCTTAAAGCGCCTTGGCTTTTTGGGAGTTATACCTTTTATCTTATGGCCATTATTTTTCCTTCTGGTCATATTAGTTGTGTTTAGGACTGAGTATGACATGGCTATGACCATCGTCGAGGACAAGACTACTATAGAAGCTTATGATGTGGCTGAAGATTTCAAGGATTACATCGGACAGGTGACCATGATAGTGGATACTGCCTGCGAAGCTGTTGATGACATGCTAAGGCAGGGGGATTCTGTTGATCAGGTCCAGAAATATCTTGAGCGAAAGACACTTACCCTTAGTTCTATAGCTTCCGGAGACACCAAGGGAATCTATGGCTATGTAAAGGGTCAGTTTGTCGACGGCGATAACTGGGTTCCCGGAAAAGACTATGTTCCCACCGAGAGAGTCTGGTACAAGGAAGCTGTTAAAGCTGATGGCGACAAGGTTATCATTGATCCGTACATCGACGCAAGAACAGGTAAGCTTGTTGTGACAGCAGCCAAGCTCCTTTCAGATAAAGAGAGCGTTATCGCCATCGACATCTGGGTCAGCAGGATGCAGCAGATGACTGAGGATGTGGCGTGCGCGGATCCTGACCATGAGGTCATGATCATGGATGACGAAGGCAATATAGTCTCTCATTCAATCCCTGAAGAGGTTGGAGAAAATTACAGAAATTCCAAGGATCCTGACAGGAAGAAAATCTACGTAGGCCTTCGCAAGAGCGGAGGAAAAGTTTATACAATACATATGGGCGAGGGTGAATATCTTTTGTGCCCAAGAAAAATATTTGATAACTGGACAGTTATCACTATGAACAGCGCCGAACCAGCGATGCAGGAGATACATCAGCTGACCAGAGCTGTAATGATATCTGCGATCATAGGTATTATCCTGACCTTGGCAATCGTGTTCTTTATGACCGCTCAAAAAGTCAAGATCATGAACTATGGTGATAATGTGCAGTCCATTGCCAATATCTACGTAACCATGCACAAAGTGGATCTTGATACTCACAGCTTTGAAGTTGTTGCATGCAAGGACCCAAGGATTGTAGATCTGGTGGATAACGAAACCTATAGCTCGGCAGATGAGATCATGAAAACAGTTGCCTCACATGTAAGCGATGACAGGTCAAAAAAGGAATTAATAGAATTTCTAAAGCTTGATGACCTAAATGAGCGAATGGGACAGCAAAACACCATAAGTATCGAGTTTTTGAACATTGATCACAAGTGGAATCGTGGAAGATTCATCGTTGCAGAAAGAAACAGCGACGGATCAATTAAGTCAGTGATCTGGGCTGTCGAGGATATAGATACTGAGAGGCGCTCGAGAGATGAGCTTAAGTATCTGGCAGAGACGGATCAGCTCACCATGCTGAACAACCGTGGCAGCGGCGAAAGCAAGATCAGAGATGCTCTTAAGAGCGGTGAGGGCGGAATGTTTGTGCTCTTTGACGTTGACCGCTTCAAGAGTATAAACGATAACTTTGGACACAACGTGGGCGACAAGGTCCTTGTTGCGATAGGGGCCGCAGTCCGCAGAACCTTCAGGGAAAATGACATTATCCTGCGCCTTGGCGGAGACGAATTTGCAGCGTTTACGCCTGGCATTTACAGCATGGAGGCAGGAAAGCCTGTTGTTAAAAGACTTATTTCTTCTATCGAAAGCATGAATGTGCCGGAGCTGTCCGGAATGATAGTAAATGTCAGTGTTGGCGTGGCGTTCTATCAGCCTGATGATAACTACTCCTTTGAAGAACTGTACAAGCACGCTGACAGCTGCACCTATGAGAGTAAAAAGACAAAAGGAAGCTTTGCAACCTTCTACCAGAATGCTGCAGATTTCTAATTATTCTAAATTGTGATATACTCTTTTCTGGAAAAAGTATTCTAGAAAGGGGAAAAGAAATATGTTTAATGGATTAGGCCTTCTTACAGGACTTATCGTAGGAGCAATCGCTGGATGGCTTGCAGGAAAGCTCATGAACAACGAGGGCGGCCTTCTTAGGAATATCATCCTTGGTGTAGTTGGAGGTATCGTTGGCAATCTGATCCTTGGTCTTGTAGGTATCCACGGAAGCGGAATCCTTGGCAATCTGATCGTTGGAATCATCGGTTCCTGCATCGTTATCTTTGCTGGTAAAAAGCTTCTTAAATAATCAGGAAAAGAAATAGAAAGATCCGGTAGACTTTTGA
>CAMVJI010000144.1 GCA_947167765.1 uncultured Butyrivibrio sp.
GATAAGCTGTGCTCCACCGATTCCTTTTGCGATATTTCGTGCAATTGACAGGCAGTTGCCAGTGCCTGAGAAGAAAAAGATAACATTTTTACCCATAAGAAAACCTCCAGAAATGTACTATATTTAGTGTATCATTTCATGGAGGTTTTTTCTATCAAAATGGTCCATCAACCCCGTCCCTGAGGTCCACCTGCCGCAGGTCCACCGGTGAAGTCACGCTGTAGCAACTTTATCTTTACTAACCCCCATCATCAGTGCACCGGTTATGAACAGTACAGGGATCACGAGACCACATCCAAAGCACACCACATCTTCCATCATGGCGAAGGTCTGAAGTGTGAAGGCCAGAAGCTGTAGTGTCAGGATCAGGATCCCGCAGCCTACAAAGAAACCGACTTTGCTCTTGCTGTTGACGTTGTGCAGGGCGTAGGCTCCAACGGTCATCTGTAGGGAGTTGGCCAAAATCTGGACAATGGCGATGGCGATGATAAGAGTCCCCCAGCTAAGGTGCCCCACAAAGAATTCATCCATGCCGTCCAGCATCTCGCCATATATTGCATCAAGGAGCATTACAAGTCCGCCCACAGCCATCATTATGCTGCTTGCTTTCAGTAACGTCATTTTGCTAAAAGAAAAGTCTTTCATTTTTTCACCTGTACCCTTCGCGAAAAACAACTACCTAACACCATATCTGCTTATTGATACGAAACATACCCCCCTGTGGCAATTAATTTCCATATGTTCTGTCAGAGGATAGATTGTGCTATACTATAGAAAGGTATTTTTTTCTTATAATGTCCAAAATGTTGGGGAAGAGGACAAAAGAATGGCGAATAAAAACAGAGTCAGATTAAAAGGTAGGCTCAGGTCCTACCTTAGGGTTTTCACATATCTCGGGATCTTGCTTGCTCTGGTCAATGCAGCTGTGTTTACAGTGAATTTCACCGCGGGACTGATCCTTCTTGCCTTTACGGCGCTGTATTTCATTGCAGTTTTATACATGAATTTCTACTCCAAGCCCATCATTATGAATGAGCTTGTGAGCTTTGCTACGGAGTATGGCCAGATCCAAAAAAAGCTCCTAAGAGAGCTGGAGCTTCCACACGCAGTTCTTGATGATTCCGGCAAGGTGGTCTGGACCAACATCGCTTTTGAAAAAGTGATCCACCAGGAGAAGGGATTTAAAAAGACGATATTTTCTCTTTTCCCATCCATCACCATGGACAAGTTCCCGGAAGGCGCAGAAGAGGTGTCCTACGAGCTTGAGTATGAGAACAGCAATTACACCATCAAGATGAAGAGGATCTCTTTAAAAGAGATGGCCATAAACAGCGACATCATCGACGCTGACAGCTACGAAGGTAGCCTTATTGCGGTATATCTGTTTGATGAGACAGCACTTAAGCTGGCTATCCAGGAAGTTGACAATCAGTCCCTGGCAGCAGGTCTTATATATCTTGATAACTATGAAGAGGCTCTTGATAGCGTAGAAGAGGTAAGAAGATCTCTTTTGACCGCTCTCATAGACCGTAAGGTCAACAAGTACATTGCTTCCTGCAACGGTATTGCCAAGAAGATCGAGAAGGACAAGTACTTTGTAGTAATGCCCAAGAAGTCCTGCGAGATCCTTAGGGAGCAGAAGTTTGACATCCTTGAGGACGTCAAGACTGTCAACATCGGTAACGAGATGGCAGTTACACTTAGTATCGGTATTGGTATCAACGGTCTTTCCTATGCCCAGAACTACGAGTTTGCAAGGAATGCCATCGACGTAGCCCTTGGTCGAGGCGGAGATCAGGCGGTTGTTAAGAGTGCAGATTCTATCTCCTACTACGGAGGCAAGAGTCAGCAGATTGAAAAGAGTACCAGAGTTAAGGCAAGGGTTAAGGCCCACGCCCTTCGAGAGATCATTTCAGGTAAGGACAACGTCATCGTCATGGGACACAGGATTGGCGATGTAGACAGCTTTGGTTCATCCGTTGGTATCTACAGGATCGCCAAGACACTGGACAGGAAGTGCCACATTGTTCTTAACGATGTCACAACTTCCATGCAGCCACTGGTTGATCTGTTCAAGAACAATCCTGAGTACGAGGATGACATGATCATCACTAACCAGCAGGCTATCGACATTGCTGGAAATAACACAGTTTTAGTAGTTGTTGACGTTAACAAGCCAAGTATCACTGAGTGTCCGGAACTTCTACGGTTCTGTAAGACCATCGTGGTCCTTGATCACCACAGACAGGGCACAGAGGTCATTGAGAACGCCACACTTTCATATGTAGAGCCTTACGCTTCTTCAGCCTGCGAGATGGTTTCCGAGATCCTGCAGTACATTGGAGATAACGTCAAGATCCACAACGAAGAGGCAGACAGCCTGTATTCCGGCATGATGGTAGACACCAACAACTTCATGAACAAGACCGGTGTCAGAACTTTTGAGGCGGCAGCGTTCCTTCGCAGGAACGGCGCAGATGTTACCCGTGTCCGCAAGCTCTTTAGAGAGGATGCCACAGAGTACAAGGCCAAGGCCGATACAGTCAGCCAGGCAGAGATATACCGCAGCAGGTTTGCCATATCTATTTTGTCCAATGACGAGATACAGAGTCCTACCATCGTAGGCGCTCAGGCTGCTAACGAACTGCTAAACATCAAGGGCGTAAGAGCCAGCTTTGTATGCACTGATTATCAGAACCAGATCTACGTCAGTGCCAGATCCATCGATGAAGTCAACGTTCAGGTCATCATGGAGAAGCTTGGCGGCGGCGGACATATGAGCAGCGCCGGATGCCAGATGGATGGCGTCTCCACAGAGGAGGCCATTGCCACACTTAAGAGAACACTAGATCAGATGATAGATGAAGGAGAACTATAAATGCAGGTTATTTTATTAGAAGATGTTAAGAGTCTTGGCAAGAAGGGAGATATCGTCAAGGTTTCAGACGGATACGCAAGGAACATGATCCTTCCCAAGAAGCTTGGAGTAGAGGCAACTCAGAAGAACCTTAATGAACTCAAGAACCAGCAGAAGAGAGATTCCATCGTTGCCAAGCAGCAGCTTGACGAGGCCAAGGCCTACGGAGAGAAGATTGAAAAAGAGACTGTTCAGCTTACAATGAAGGCTGGCGAAGGCGGAAGAGTATTTGGTTCTGTTTCTTCAAAAGAGATCGTAACAGCCGCCAAGCAGCAGTTTGGATTTGATCTTGATAAAAAGAAACTTCAGATGCCTGAACCTATCAAGGCATTTGGAACCTACGAGATCCCAGTTAAGCTCCACCCACAGGTTACAGCCACATTGAAGGTAAGTGTAAAGGAACAGTGATATGCCCGAAGAGAACCTCTTAAAACGCGTGGCGCCCAACAGCATCGAGGCTGAGAAGTCAGTAGTTGGCGCCATGATCATGGATAATGAAGCAATTCAGATTGCTGCTGAGATCGTCACAGGCGACGATTTCTATAACAAGCAACTGGGAACACTGTTCGAGACCATGGTTGAGCTTGACAGGAGCGGAAGCGCCGTTGATATGGTCACCTTGCAGAACAGGCTCAGGGAAAAGAATGTGTCCCCTCAGATCAGCAGCAACGAATTCATTGCAGAGCTCGTTGACTCTGTGCCGACTTCAGCAAACATCAAGTATTACGCCCAGATCGTTGCTGAGAAGTCCACACTTAGGAAGCTCATACACGTAAGTGAGGACACCATCAACACCTGCTACACAGATGCAGATGACATGGAAGGGATCCTCAACGAAGTTGAAAAGAATATTTTCCAGATAACCCAGAAGAGAAACACTGGGGACTTTGTGCCCATCGACAAGGTGGTAATGAATGCCCTGGACAGGATTGAGATGGCCAGTAAGATGAAGGGCAATGTTACAGGTAATGCCACAGGCTTTATCGATCTTGATTACAACACAGCGGGATTTCAGCCATCAGACCTTATCCTTATCGCAGCAAGACCTGCCATGGGTAAGACAGCTTTTGTCCTTAACATCGCTGAGTACATGGCTTTCCACGACAACAAATGTGTTGCCATGTTTTCACTGGAAATGAGTAAGGAGCAGTTTGTTAACCGTCTCCTTTCCATGGAATCACATGTTGATTCGCAGCACATAAGAACTGGTAACTTATCTGACCTTGAGTGGGAGAACCTTATTGAGAGCGCCGGAGTTGTTGGCGCATCCAAGCTTATAATAGATGACACACCTAGTATTTCCATACAGGAACTCAGGTCCAAGTGCCGCAAGTACAAGATGGAGTATGACCTTCAGGTCATCATCATCGACTACCTGCAGCTGATGACTGGCGGAACAGGAAGAAGTGCAGAGTCAAGGCAGCAGGAGATCTCGGAGATCTCAAGATCCCTTAAGGCTCTTGCCAGGGAGCTGAACGTCCCTGTCATAGCTCTTTCCCAGCTGTCTCGTGCAGTTGAGCAAAGACCTGACCACAGGCCCATGCTATCTGACCTTCGTGAGTCTGGAGCCATCGAGCAGGATGCGGACGTTGTAATGTTCATCTACAGAGATGATTACTATAACAAAGATACAGAGAAAAAGGGTATTGCAGAGATCATAATCGCCAAGCAAAGACATGGCCCTATCGGAACTGTTGAGCTGTTATGGCTCCCTCAGTTCACCAAGTTTGCTAATCTTGATAAAGGAAGATAAAAAAAGAGCTTTCAGGAATTTCCTGAAAGCTCTTTGTTTTGTCTGTTTAATTATCAGCCCTGAGCGATAGCTGAAACAGGACACTGAGCTGCGCAAGAACCGCAGTCGATGCATGTATTAGCATCGATAACGTACTGAGTATCTCCCTGAGAAATAGCTGAAACAGGGCACTGAGCAGCGCATGATCCGCAGCTGATGCAACCATCACTAATAACGTATGCCATAATAGTATCTCCTTCCATTAGTAAAAATAAAAAGCCAAATGTAGAATAACAAGGGGCTTTGCCGCGCCGCCTTTGTTACGTATTTATCATAATATAAGAAAAATGATTTATCAATAGAGTAAACGAAAACTTTTTTCAGATTAATTGATTAAAAATGTATAAATAGGCTGACAACACCTGACAAAAATGTTACTATTGAAGTCGGCAGAAACGTAGATAGTATCCGTACACAACTGCTTTTCGAGGGAGGAAAAGATTGTGAACGGGACTTTTTGCGCTGTTTTTTGACGTGAATCAAATTTTTAACTACACAGATGTCATATACTGATATTTGTGTAAAACGCCAAGAAAATTTCAAAATAAAACGTAGGAGGAATTAAAATGGCAAGAAACATGAAAACCATGGACGGTAACGAAGCTGCTGCATATGCTTCATATGCATTCACTGAAGTTGCCGCTATGTACCCAATCACACCATCATCTGTTA
This sequence comes from uncultured Butyrivibrio sp., assembly GCA_947167765.1. Classification (GTDB taxonomy): domain Bacteria; phylum Bacillota; class Clostridia; order Lachnospirales; family Lachnospiraceae; genus Butyrivibrio. The sequence goes on from CAMVJI010000144.1 coordinate 5,382, forward strand.
TGCCTGAGCATGTAGATGAGTGGGCAACAGCCGGAAAGAAGAACATTTTCGGTCGTACAGTTCAGATTACTGAGATGCAGTCTGAGGCTGGTGCAGCAGGTGCTGTACACGGATCACTGGTAGTAGGTGCTCTTACATCTACATACACAGCTTCTCAGGGACTTCTTCTTATGATCCCTGATATCTACAAGATAGCTGGTGAGAGACTTCCTGGTGTATTCAACGTATCAGCTCGTTGCGTAGCTTCTCACGCACTTAACATCTTCGGTGATCACTCTGACGTATATGCTTGCCGCCAGACAGGTGCTGCTATGCTTTGCGATTCAAGTGTTCAGGAGGTTATGGACTTAACTCCTGTTGCATACTGTGCAGCAATCGAAGGCAGAATTCCTTTTATCAATTTCTTTGATGGATTCCGTACATCACACGAGATCCAGAAGATCGAGGTTTGGGACTACAAGGATCTTGATGAGATGGTTAACCATGAAGCAATCGATGCATTCAAGGCTGGCGCACTCAATCCTAATCACCCTTGCCAGATGGGCTCAGCTCAGAACCCTGATATCTTCTTCCAGACCAGAGAGGCTTGCAACACAGGTTACAACGAGCTTCCTGAGATCGTTCAGAAGTACATGGACAAGGTTAACGCTAAGATTGGTACAGATTACAAGCTCTTCAACTACTACGGCGATCCTAACGCAGAGGTAGTTATCGTAGCTATGGGTTCTGTAAA
>CAMVJI010000145.1 GCA_947167765.1 uncultured Butyrivibrio sp.
CGTCTTAAATAAACAAAGGGATCAAATACATAGTTGTAGTCACAGATGATGCCATCAGCAAAAAGACTCATGTCCAATGACATCTCAAAAGGGCATACCTGGTGCTTTTTTGCGTACTCTATGATGGTGTCCCTGTCAAAAGCATCTTCGCTTATCAAAAGATCATATATAGCATCGTTTATCCGGTCATAGTGGCCCTTGGCATAGGGACAGGCCACTGGATTACAGTTTCTGTTATCCTCATCCATGAAACAGATCTTGTCTCTGGCAGTTATGGTAGCAGTCTTGATCTTTAGCCCCTGGGTCCTTCTCATGGTATCAAAAGCCTCTACTGCCACTGTACCAGCTATGGTCTTGGCTGTAAGGTAGAATATCTTGGAAACCTTCCTCTCACCCATTGCCTTGACCGTTGGGAACACAGTGGATATGGTCTTACCTGTACCAGTAGGCGCCTGTAAAAAGAGCTTTCTTTCATGGACAATAGTCCTGTACACCGCAGCTGCCAGGTCTTTCTGGCCTTCTCTGTACTCAAAGGGAAAGTTTGCCTTCTTAATAGAGGCTGTCCTTATGTCTGCCCACTGGCATTCAAAATCTGCCCATTTTCTGTACATTTCTAATAGATCATAAAACCAGCCCACTATCTCATCATAGGTATAGGAGGTATCGAAATATCTTTTCTCCTCCGTATCCATGTTGCAGTAGGTGATCCTTACATCAACGTCTGTGTAGTGGCGATCCAGAAGATACATGGCGCCATAGCATTTTGCCTGGGCAAGATGAACCTTGTCAGCTTCCTTCATCCTGGAAAGGTCACGATAAGTGCCCTTTATCTCGTCGATCATGGGCCTATAGCTTTCCTTTTCCAGAAAAGACTCCTGACCAAGCTCAAGGGAAGTCTTGGGCTCGTCCATATATTTATCAAGGATACCATCAGCCCTTCCTTCAACGTAGAGGTGGTAATTTCCAAAGTCTTTGTCAAAGTTTAGGGGAACCTCTGCATGATAGTCAGGGCCCATGCTCTTTTGTATCATGCGGTGTATACGTCCACCCTCCAGCATGGCATCAGCAGATCCTGTATGTATTCTGTTGTCTATATCACCTGACCTTAGTAAAAATTCCACCAGGCCCCTTACTGAAAGCTTAATATCCATAATGCAAAATTATAGCATAAACAGTGGCTTTCAGCCCCCTTGAAATAAAATGTAAGAACTTACAAATTTTCTTCAAAAACAATTCACAAAATGAACACAGTTATATATTATTCTATCTTTCTGACGAAGCCGTTTGGTTTCTCGTTTGTTTCAAACGTTTTCGTTATCGGAAAAGTGTTAAATGTGTATGCAGTATGGGAAGGAGATTAGTTATGTCAGTAGTAAATTCCAAAAAACACATAAGACTTAACCTTTCAGAGGTTGCAGATTTCGTCAGTGCAGCTACAAAGTGCAATTTTGACGTTGATATTTATTACAACAGATATGTAGTTGATGCTAAGTCAATCCTTGGTGTTATCGGGCTTGATCTCACCAAGCCTCTCACAGTTGAGTACAGAGGATATGATAAGAGCTTTGAGCAGTTCCTTGTAGCTCACGCAGCCTGAATAAATAAAAGGTTAAGGATACGCTCCGAAGCGCATTTTAGTGCGCCTCGGAGCTTTTTTATTTCCGGCCATGCATTTTTTTCTTGCATAATTTTTCCAAACGTTATTAAATGGAAAATGACGATAAAAAGGCAATTGGAAGGATAAAACCATGGAAAACCTAAAAATCCCAAAAAACTACCAATCAGCGCTTGATCTTCACGATACACAGGTGGGAATCAAGACAGTTAAGGACTTTTTTCAGGGAATGCTGGCAACAAGATTAAACCTCCAGCGTGTAACAGCTCCTCTTTTCGTTACTCCTGAATCAGGTCTTAATGACAATCTTAACGGCGTTGAGCGCCCTGTTTCTTTTGACATCTTAAATGAGAACGAAAGACCAGCTGAGATTGTACACTCTCTTGCAAAATGGAAGAGATATGCCCTTAAAAAGTACGGCTTCAATGAGTATGAAGGTCTTTATACTGATATGAACGCTGTCCGCAGGGATGAGGTTCCAGATAATATACACTCTATCTTTGTTGACCAGTGGGACTGGGAAAAAGTAATAAGGAAAGAGGACAGAAACCTTGATTACCTCAAGGAGACCGTAAGAAACGTATACAAGGTACTTCGTAAGACTGAGAAATTCATGTCTATCCAGTACGATTACATCGAAGAGCTCCTTCCAGACGATATTTTCTTTATAACAACTCAGGAGCTCGAGGATATGTTCCCTGACAACTCTCCTAAGGAGAGGGAGTACTTCATTGCCAAGGCCAAGGGTGCTGTCTGCATCATGCAGATCGGTGATGAACTTGCTTCCGGTGAAAAGCACGACGGAAGAGCTCCAGACTATGATGACTGGGCGCTTAACGCAGACATCATTGTTTACTACCCTGTTCTCGACATAGCTTTAGAGCTTTCCAGCATGGGCATCAGAGTTGATGAGGATTCACTTAAGTCACAGCTTGAAAAGGCAGGCTGCACAGAAAGAGCAGAGCTTCCATTCCAGAAGGCAATTCTTAACAAGGAACTTCCTTACACCATCGGAGGAGGAATCGGACAGTCAAGAATCTGCATGTTCTTCCTTAGAAAAGCCCACATCGGAGAGGTTCAGTGTTCTATCTGGCCAGAAGAAATGGTGGCTGAGGCAACCAAAAACGGAATACAGATACTGTAAATACTAAAGCAAAAGGAGCCTGGAAATATTTCCAGACTCCTTAATTTTTTGTATTATTTCGCTTTTTGTACCTGCGCTATCAGCCAAGCTGAACGTTTTTCCTAAGGCTCTTTTCATTGACCTCGCTCTTGATGCGGGAAAGTGCATCGTGAACTGCAGGAACAGCAAGAAGGATGATGGTAAGTGCGCCCTCTGCTGCGATGTATGATCCGTTGTAGGCAGCTGAGTAAACGATAGGGTTCATGCCCTCTGGAGCATAGTCAGCAAAGAATATGATACCTGACAGTGTTGAAAAGAAGAACCTTCCGAAGATACCAGTGAGATAACCCTTGATAAGGCCGTTCTTTTTGCCATAGAAAAATCCTGAAAGACCAAGAGCTGTAAATGCAAGGAAATAGTCGCATACCATCTGAGGAACGCTGATGATGTATGGATCTACAACCATCTGCAAAAGGCCGTAGGCGAAAGCTGCTGAAAGGCTTACTCTTGGACCATAGAGGTATCCGATGAATGTAACAAAGAACATTGAAAATACTGTAACTGATCCTCCCATAGGAAGCTTGAAGAGCTTGATGTTAGAAAGTACGAATGCAAGAGCAAGGCAAAGTGCTGATACAGTCATCTGCTTGATACTGATCTTGAACCTGCCATCCTTGTTGATGAAGTAACTAACAAGAAGAAGCAGTGCTACTGCCAAAACTACTAAAAGTGCATAGCCCCCATTTGTGATGCTGTAGGTGGTATATCCATCCTCTACAACTGGTGATAAGAACAGACTCATAAATAAATCCTCCCTTTATTTTTTAGCTGGGGGAGGATGTCATGTTAGTATTCCTGTCAGATTAAAATCCATGTATAATAAAAACCTGATGAAATAATAAAAAGCTTCCCTACGCCGGTATTATCCGGGTCAGGTAATAAGGGTTAGACGGACAAGCCGTACACTCTCAGCATTGCTCCCCTAGCGGTTTTATGAAGTTCAAGAACAATTAAACACTTCTATCCGGAGATTGTCAATAGATTTTGGAGGAAAAGAAATGCCTCAGGGTTTCTTTGATTTTGATCTGCCTTTGGTAAGGCCAAAATGGTATGTATATTTGCTGTATACCGCTTGTAGTGCGGTTTTGGCAGGTGTGTTGAATTTCCTAGTAAACATCACGGGTTTAGTCAAAGAGGTGTCCTTTAATGAAGCAGCCACGGGACTTTTAAGTGTAAGCGATCATATAGCTGTTCTGATAGTTCTATACTGCATTGCCACCCCCTTTATCGAGGAGCTGTTATTTAGGTATTTTATCTTTAACCTGCTCTTAAAGTACACAAAAAGAGCTGCGCTTTCTGTTATTGTCTGCGCAGCCCTGTTTGGCCTCTATCATATGAATCCCATCCAGATGGTTTACGGCTTTATCATGGGACTTGTAATAACCTATGCCTACTACAGGCATAGGGTCCTTACTATTCCCTTTCTCATGCACGCAGCAGCTAATGCTGTGGCCCTTGCATTTTCATTTCTATGAGCCCTACTTGCCTCTAAATGGCAACCACCATGCTCAAAGCTTTATCACGCTTCCAAGGTCAAAGGAGTAGATATACACTTCTTTGACTTTTTTATTTGTGGCAGCTTCCAGTGCCCTCTTATACAGCTCAAGCTGCAGCCTATAGCGCCTTATAAGGGTCTCTTCATCATCAACCCTGTCTGTCTTATAGTCAAGAAGCACTATCTCCCCGTCTTCCATGAACCAGGCATCGATGATACCCTGAACCAGCACCATCTCATCCTCAGGGAACTTTTCGTCAAGTTCTCTTGCCGAAACGCCCATCATAAAGGGCTTTTCACGGACAAGCTCGCCTCTTCTAAAGGCTTCTCCCATTCTCTGTCCCAAGTCCGTTGAAAGGAATGTGACAATATCAGGGCTCCAGACACACTTTTCATAAGCTTCAGGTATCACGCCCTCTTCAATTTTTCTTTTGATAAAGCTATAGACTTTATCTGAGGCCTTGCTTCTTTCGGTGGTCTTACCGGTCTTTCGCACTTCACCCATAAGGTCTGTACTTCCATAGACGCTTTCATCCAAAAGCTCCATGATGCTGTGGTAGGCAGTTCCACGCTCTGCTCCAGTTAAGCCTTGGGTGTTTTTAGCTCCATTTTCGGAGGAAGACAGCTCTTTTGTCTCATCACTGGCAAAATCGGCAGGGGCTGCAAACACCTCCCCTTCCTCGATCATCCTGGCGTGCTTTAATTCCGATACTGTGGTCTTGGTGAAAAGACCTCTAAGCGAATCGTATCTGTATTTAGTATCAAATTTCTCCTGGATCCTTTTAAGGAGATCCTTATCCAGCGCTTCTCCCAAAATAAGGTCCTTAAGTGACTTTTTCCTGAGATCTCCCTCCACCTGAGTAGTGACCATCTGTTCCACAAGGTCTTTTTCTGTAACTGCCTTAAATATGATGGTGGGAACGTCTCCTGGTGCTTCCCTTCGGCTGTCATAGTCGTCGGAAGTTATCTGCAATCTGTCAAGCACAGCCTTAAAGCCAGGATTTAAGACCACTGAAGGCATTACCAGGTCAAAAAAGCTAAGGGCCCCAGCTCTCATTGAATAGGGCAAAAGGTCTTCCCTCCCGCCAAGGACCTTTATCTTAGAAAGAGCCTTATCTACCGAAGCAGAAAGGTCCTTAAGGCAGGTTGTGAGGATCACCTTCTCTTTTGCTCTTGTAAGGGCAACATACAATACCCTTATCTCCTCACCCAGGCTGTCAAGGCGCATGCTGTCTGATACAATCTGTCTTTTCAATGTGTCATACTTAACCCTGAGGTCAGCATTTATGCACTTTACCCCAAGGCCAAAGTCCATATCAAGGATAAGATCGCCAACTGTATCCCTTTTGTTGAACTGTTTTGAAAGGCCTGATACGAAAACCACTGGAAACTCAAGGCCCTTTGATTTATGAATGCTCAAGATACGCACGACATCTGCGTTTTCATCTATTGTTCCCGCTTCGCCGTAGTCCACCTGCACAACCTTTATGTGCTCAATGTATCTTACAAAGTGGAACAGTCCCTTAAAGCTTGTTTTTTCAAAGCTCAGGGCATTGGATATGAGAAGCTCCACGTTGGCTCTTCTCTGGATCCCATAGGGCTGGGCTGACACTAAAACCTCGTAGCCAGTCCTGTCTATGATATCCTGCAAAAGCTCATGGACAGGGGTATAGGTTGCCTTCACCCTGTATTCCTCGATCATGGCCACAAAGCTTTTTACCTTTAAGGAGAGGTCTTCCTTTATATCAAGGTCTGCTTTTATGGCATCGTAAAAAGAATCCGCGCT
>CAMVJI010000146.1 GCA_947167765.1 uncultured Butyrivibrio sp.
GGAATGATATCTGAAGTCCCTGAAATGTCCTTATCAAGGAGCTTTACGATATCCATATTTTCATTAACCAATCCGGTCATTTTAAGCTTGTCGATCACGGCCTTATTGATATCATCTGTTACCATATCCTCTTTCCCGTCAACCACGGGGTCTGTGACATGGTAATACAAAATAGCTGCAGGAACCACCTCTTTTCCAGGGGATAATTTCTTTTGCACTGCACTTGCAACGTTCATATACATCACAAGCTGCAGCTGCAGTCCATAGTACAGGGATGCCACGTTGAATTTATGTCCGCTGGATTTAAAATCCATGACCTTTATATAGACATGCTCCGGATCTTCATATAGATCAACCCGGTCAATCCTTCCGTTCAATTTCATTCTTTCGGTGATGACGTGCTTTTCGTCCTCTGAAAGAGCTATATTGATGTCGTCGATGTTTCCCGCTTCTTCAAAGCTCATCTCCACATAGGCAGGATTAAAGGATCCCTTTGTCATCTGATACTTTAAGGTGTCCACAGTTCTAAGAAGTATCCTTCTTATCCTGTCTATCATGAACTGATTTCTTGCACTGCTCCTTAAAATACTATCGCCATATGCGTCAACGCATTCAGTTAAAGCGTCATTTAACATCTTGTCAGAATTTTCTTTTGACAAGGTCTTCCAGTCTATCTTTTTGTCTATGATCTGCCCTGTGTACTTCTCAAGAACCTTATGGAAAACATTGCCAAGGTCAGAGGCATCAAATTCATAATCCTCTCTTTCCATAGGGCGAAGTCCGTACCTGATAAAGTGGGCATAGGCACAGCTTGCAAACTGCTCAAGGCGGCTTACGCTGTTTTCAAGGGTAGCCCCATAGAGAGCCACAGCAATAGCCTTTGAAAGAGGCAGTGATTCATAGTGTTTGAAAGCCTCCTCAGTAAGCCTTCCAAGCAGGTCCTTGCCTGCCTCATCAGAAACTGCTTTTGACAGGGCAGATATATATCTTAGGTTTTCACTACTGCTCTGTCCCCGGGCATAGTCACACAAAAGAGATGAAAGTGTATAAATTCCATCCTTTTTGGAGGCGAGCTGATCTTCAAGGCTGTCATCCTCCGGCCTTGTGACTGTAAGGCCCTCATACATGGAAAGGAGTTTTGGAATTAGATACGCCGGGCTTTGGCTCTTTCCATCCCCTGACAGCTCTGCATAGGACAAATAGAGTTTGTCTGTGGGCTTGGTGAGGTTCATATAAAGATAGAGCCTCTGGATATACATCTGCTGCCTTGGGGTTGGGGCAAATTCCACCTCGGTTCCAAGGTCAATAAGGAACTGCCTGTCGATATCTGACAGGATTCCACCGCCCCCTACGTTAGACGGAATGTTCCCATCGTTTACGCCAACAAAGAAAAGCACCTTAACTTCCTTAAGTCTTGTTCTCTCAATATCTCCCACTATTATCCTGTCAACATCCTGGGGAATAGTTCCTACAGATATTTCCCCTATTCCAGCGGTGACAATATCCTTAAACTCAGATATCTCCAGTTTTTCATCGCCAATAAGGCCTTCTATCTGGTCAAACAGTGCCATTACCTTGTTGTAGATCTGGTCGTACTCTCTGGCCTTTTTAAGGTTACCCTCAGCCTCAAAGCGCTGTTTATAGCCCTCAAGCTTCTCACGGGAGTTGTTGTTATCTATAACAGCCCGAAGGGCCTTAATGATCTCTTTTGCAGTAGCATTCTTGACTTTAAAGAGCCCTGAGAGATGGCTGTTTATGGCTTCTCTCATGCCCTCTAGCTTCTCAAGGTCCAAAAGGTCCTTTTCACTGCGCTTTTTAGGGTCAGCATACTTTTTAAACCTCTTTGGCATGCGGCGAAGGAACTTATCCTCCCAGGCCTTCTCTCCCCTTATGCCAAGGGAGCGGACATAGTTCTCCAAAAGATCAGTATCTGCCATGTCAAAGGATGTAAGACCGCTTCGCATGTAATGGAACACATCCTCGTACTTGTAGCCTGAAATAACGATATTTAAGGCACTTGTTATGTACTCTATAAAGGGATTTAGCATGATGCTGGTATTCTGGTCCACGTACACCGGAATATCAAACCTCTTTGCCGCCCTGTCTATCTGCTCTCCATAGGCTTCAAGGCTTCCGCAAACAAGGGCAATATCCCTGTAGGCATAGCCTTTTGTTCTGACAAGGTCCTTTATCCCTATCATGGTCTGCCTTACTTCCTCAGCAAGATTGGTGGCCTCGTAGATGAATACAGAGTTGTTATCTCCGGTAAATGGAGCGTTTTTATAGCGGAAAAGAGATCTCTCAAGATATAAAAGAGCATCATTCCCCCTGTGGCGGGCGTTGGTTTCATCTTTTATGAAGATATCACCCTGTAAAGAGCCCTTTGCCATCTCCTGGTGCCGCAGCTGCCTGAACACAGAAAAATCAGTGATTGTTGAGCCATTTTCTCTCTGGACATCAAACTCAAGGCGCTCTAAATCCCGAACTGTCTTTTTTGTCAGCATAAAGAGCTCCTGCTCTCCGAAAGACTCAGCATAAGGATTGTCCCTGGGATCAATTGTCAGTGAAACTATCAGCTCTTTTGACAGGGCCAAAAGCTCTTTTATTACTCTGTACTGAATAGGGGTAAAGCCGGTGAAGCCGTCAAATACTATGACGCTGTTCCTGATAAGAGTAGACTTTGGAAGTGCCCTTGTGAGAACGTCAAGGGTCTCCTCTGTTGTTATATATTTTCCCTCAATATATTTTAGAAATTCACTGTAAAGGAGCCTTAAATCCTTGAGTTTACTATAAAGTGCACCTTTTCTTATGCTCTTTTCCTCTAAAAGTAAAAGCTCCTCATCGCCGATGCCATACATCATAAATTCAGATATGGTGGACTTGACCTCGTCGATGTAGCCAGGCCTGTGCATATTGCCGCCAAGTACCGGAAGCCTTTCTCCCAGCATATCAGCAACTAGGCGAAGCACCAGTGTCTTACCCACGTCATCAAGCACAGAAAAAGAGCCATGACCAGTCTCTTCAAATACCCTGTGGGAGAGTCTGCCAAAGCTCAGTACATCAATGTTCATTATGGCATGGGAAGGGTGCATTTTTACTACATCCTTCTGAGTCTGCATAGTAAATTGATCCGGCACGATTATCAGATAATCAGTGCCGGGATCATCCATGCTCCTATTTATTATCTCTTCATAAATCCTGGTGCTCTTGCCCGCACCAGAAGCCCCAAAACAAAACCTAAGCATATCTACCTGCTACTTCAATGTATCGTGTTTGATCTCATCTGCATATCTGCAGCATGAGATATATTTCCACCTACCATTGTACTGGAAAGGAAGCAACATGTACATCTGCAATCTGCCGTTATCTCCCGGAGTTGCAGAGCGGTAATAGTCAACTATATAGTTAATGCCCTGTTTTTCGCATCTTTCGATTACTGTTGGAATGTCGTAAAAACGTCTGAACCTCTCGCGTTCTTCAGGATACAGGTACATTTCAGAATAGACCTCACACGCTCTCACCGCATTGGTCCCTTTCTTTGCCAGAGCAATCTGATTGGCATTAAGGAAGATGTTTTCCACTGTTCCATCATCGTCGAACAGGTCTACTCTAAAGTACTGGTTGAAAACATGGGCCATAGCAACCTGCATGGATTCTGCAAGATCGGTATCTTCGTGAGTTGAAAGATTCCTTGATACCACAGCGTAAGCTTTCTTGCCCTCCGCCTCTGCTATGAACCTCATCTTGTTGTTACAGATATGTCCGTTGGTGATATTGTCAACTTCCGCCCTGTGGCTCTCGTCACGATAAGCCCTCTCCATGGCTGCCACATACTCCTTAACTTCCGGGATATCTGCCTCAGCGTAGGCATTATTGGCCTCCTCAAACCCAGAAAGTCCAAGGGAGCTAAGGAAATTAAGATACGCGCCGTTAGCATAAATGTACCTCGGAATGCCATTTTCAAGTTCGCTCAGAGCTATTGGCGTATTATTGATAACCTCCATAGTCTTTGGACGAAGAGGTGTTGATCCTAAAAGGTTTATGTCTCCTATCTTGTCATAGTACTTACTGAACCTGCGATCCTCGCACGCCTCGTAGCTGCAGTCACTTTCCCTTACAAACTCGCTCACCGGCTTTGGTTTGCCAAAGAGATACCCCTGAAGCTTTTCACAGCCGATCCTTCTTAGGAAATCATACTGTTCCTGGGTTTCAACACCTTCTGCAAGAGTGTGGATTCCCAGCTCTTTTGCCATATTTACAATGGCTGCAAGAATAACCTGTGTTTTTTTATTGCTCTCAAAGGTTCTAAGGAATGCCATGTCAATCTTAAGAACATCAAAGTCATAGTTCTTTAGATTGTTTAATGAGCTGTAGCCTGATCCAAAGTCATCCATCCATACTTCATAGCCGGCTTCTCTGAACTTCCTTATCTGTTCACCTAAAAAATCTGATCCGGAAGAAATAGCGCTCTCTGTAACCTCTATATGGAGAAGATCCACAGGAATGTCATACTTTGCCCTGCACTTATCTATTTCAGCCATGATGTCACACAGTTCAAAATCAAGCTGGGAAAGGTTTACAGATATAGGTTCAACTGCAAACCCACTGTCCATGTCATCCCTAAGGTCTGCGCAAACCATATCAATGATGCAGATATCAAGCTTGTGGACAAGGCGTACGCTCTCTAAAACCTCTACAAAAATAGCAGGTGATATCAATCCCATCTCAGGATCCAGCCACCTTGCAAGGGCCTCATACCCGCAAACTTTTCCTGTAAGTGCCCTGACTTCCTTCTGGTAATAAGCCTTAAAATATTTCTTTTTGAAGGCTTCCTCGAAGTTATCTATTACATACTGTTTAAGTTCATTTTTTTTGTTAAGTTCTTCGCTGAAGAAGTTGTCATCCTTGTCATAGACCTTAATGATGTCGTCGCAGGCCATCTTTGCCCTGTCCACCATGATAACAGGATACTTTTCTTCACCAGTTGCCTGATAAATTCCAGCCTTTATGTGCATAGAAAGACCCTTTTGATACTTAACAACCGCTTCTCTAAGGCGTCTTAGCCTATCCAGTATTTCTTTTTCTTCAAGGGATTTTCCAAGAATAATAAACTGATCGCCGCCTGTTCTGGCTATCAGCTCATCAGGAAACAGAGCCACTATCTCTTTTGCCATTCCTTTAAGGAATTCGTTTCCACCTACAAACCCGTAGCGCTGGTTGAAGGTTTTAAAATTCATGACATTCAGATAGATTATTACTGAGCTCACGCTGGCAAAATACTTGTTGTCGTGACCATGCAGGAAAGTAAGGACTCCATTTAGATTGTTAAGTCCCGTAAGCTCGTCTGTTCGTTCATATTCCATTTGATTGTCCAGATCTATTCCACCCATGAGAGCTCCTTGCTTTTCTGGAAATACATGAAATCAAAATCAACGAAATCAAAAGTACAAAAGAACATGATACCAATTATATTTTAACACATGCACGTGCAGAAATCATAAACAATATCTTAAAATGTGACTAATTTTAGTTTCTCCTGTTGTACCTTCTTACCCTGTTGATATGTCTTTCAAAATCTCCTCCACTTATCAGGGCTGCAAGAACAAGCTGATCAAGGGTTGGTACTGGGCATTCCCTGAATCCGCTCTTTTCTTCAAAGAGGGCTGTTAGCTTTTCTGGAAGTACCATATATGCGCATCTTACAAAGCTTCCGATGGTCCTTGTGAAGGTATTTACATATATCACACGGTCATTTTGGTCTATGGAAAAGAGCGTCTCCTCCGCCTTGCGACTGGTGGTAAACTCGGATTCAAAATCGTCCTCCACTATATATCCATCTTTTTGCTGGCTCCACTTAAGGTACTCCCTTTTTTTGGAGGCTGAGGCCGTAACTCCGCTTGGGAAGCTCCTGTAAGGGGTTATATGTAAAACCTTCATATTTCCTGACCAAAGGTCCCCTGAGTCTATCCCATCGCTTACAAGGCGCAGCATCTCAAGGCGGGCTCCTCCTGCCTCATAGACCTT
>CAMVJI010000147.1 GCA_947167765.1 uncultured Butyrivibrio sp.
TTCTGGCACGAAGATACATTTAACAGGGAATGGTAATTACTAGTTTATGAAGTACGTATATGAAACACATCTGCACACTGTAGAGGCAAGCGCCTGTGCCAGGACTAAAGGGGAAGACTATATAGATTACATGAAAGGCCTGGGCTATTCCGGGATCATTGTCACAGACCATTTCTTTACAGGAAACAGCTGTGTTCCCAGGGATCTTCCCTGGAAGGAGAGAGTAAATATCTATTGCAGCGGCTATGAGCACGCCCTTAAAAGAGCAGGGGAGGATTTTACTGTACTCTTTGGAATTGAGTATAACTTCCAGGGAGATGAGTTTCTCATATACGGCGTAGATAAACAGTGGCTTTTGGATAATCCCGACCTTGAGGACAGGAGCGACAGGTACAGAATCTACGACAAGGTACATGAGGCTGGAGGAATAATGATCCAGGCGCATCCCTACAGGGAGAGAGGGTACCTGTCTGAGATCAACATCACTCCGGGAGTAAGTGACGGCGTGGAAGTTTATAATGCTGCCAATCCGGACGAACAGAACGCAAGAGCCTATATGTATGCAAAAAGCCGGGGATTTAAGATGACCGGAGGATCTGATATTCACTATTTTGGCCAGCCTGATATGGGTGGCACAGTCTTTGATCATCCTATAAGTTCTATAGGGGAGTTTGTATCAGCATTTCAAAACGGGGAGGGAGTGCCCGTTTATAAAAAGAATATAACAAATCCAGACATGGACTTTGCAGCCGTAGATGGTAATAATATCCTTACGGAAACCGATAAGAGCCCAAATTTGGAGGTTTTCTGGCACTGAATGAAACTAATTGTTAGGAGGAAACATATGGAAAAGTGGGCAAGACTTAAGTACCAGCCGGGCATTGAACTGTATGAAGATGGACAGCGCGTAACTGGAAGTAAGAAGCATATTGAAATTGCAAAAAAAGCAGCTGACGAATCAATAGTTCTTTTAAAAAATGAGGGAGTACTGCCTCTTTCAAAGGACTGCAAGCTGGCCTTATTTGGTAAGGCTAGCTACGAGTACGTTAAAGGTGGCGGAGGATCAGGAGATGTACATTGCAGGTATATCCATTCTCTCTATGATGGCCTCAAGATAAGGGAAGCAGAAGTATTTGAACCTCTTATTGATCTTTATAAGGACGAACTTAAAAAGCAGTATGATGAGGGAATCGTTCCTGGTATGACAGAAGAAGTATCTGTGCCAGAAGCTCTTTTTGACCAGGCAGTTGAGTTTACGGATACTGCACTTGTTGTGATAAACAGATTTTCAGGAGAGAGCTGGGATCGCAGCAACATTTCCTGTGATAACGAGTTTAATCCATGGCCTAAGGGACTATCTATGACTGAAGTTTCAGGCAGGGTATTTCCTGAAGGTGATTTTTATATCACAGAAAAAGAAAAAGCCATGATAGAAGCCGTAAAGAAGAGGTTTAAAAATGTCATCGCCATCCTGAATATTGGCGGAGTAATTGACTGCAGGTGGATCGCAGAGGATGACGCCATAAATGCTGCCATCTACATGGGACAGGGCGGTATGGAAGGCGGACTTGCCTGCGCAGATGTCCTTTTGGGTAACGTATGCCCTTCAGGAAGACTTGTTGATACCTTTGCAGGTGAACTTTCAGATTATCCTTCCACAGAAGGCTTCCATGACAGCTTTGACTATGTTGACTACAACGAAGATATCTACGTTGGCTACAGATATTTTGAGACTGTAGAGGGCGCTTCTTCAAAGGTTGTGTATCCCTTTGGCTATGGCCTTTCCTACACATCTTTTGAGACTGAAGTTGTGTCATATGGACCTATGTCAGATGGCTTTACCTTTACTGTTAAGGTTACCAATACGGGCAGTGTTCCAGGAAAAGAGGTAGTTCAGCTTTATTTTGGAGCGCCACAAGGACTACTGGGAAAGCCCAAAAAAGTTCTTGCGGATTTTGAAAAGACAAAAGAGCTTATGCCAGGTGAGTCAGTGCTTTTGCCTCTTTCAGTAACTTTTTATCAGATGTCATCTTTTGACGACCTTGGAAAAGTAAAGGAAGCTTCCTATGTCCTTGAAAAGGGCGTATACGAGTTTTATATAGGATCAGATGTAAGAAGTGCAGAAAAGGTAGAGTTTTCCTATGGCCTTGACAGCGATGTTGTGGTAAAAGAACTGACTCATAAGCTTAGACCTGTATCTCTTAAAAAGAGAATGCTCTCTGATGGAAGCTATGAAGAGCTTCCTACAGGCAAGGCAAAGGATATAAATGAGTGCATATTTGAAAAGATGGAGCCTGGAACTGAGGAGGCATTAACTCCAAGGATAAGAGAGGTAGAAAGCCATTACCTTACACATCCTTACAAGGAAGGTGCCATCACCTTAGAGGATGTGGCAAATGGAAAAGCTTCTTTGGATGAGTTTGTTTCAGCTCTTCCAATAGATAGACTTATTGATATTCTTGGCGGCCAGCCCAACACCGGAGTTGGCAATGTATTTGGATTTGGCAATCTTCCTGAGTATGCAGTTCCCAATGCCCAGACAGCAGACGGCCCTGCAGGCGTAAGAATAAATCCCCAGACCGGAGTCCTTACAACCGCATTCCCATGTGCAACATCAATTGCCTGCACATGGAACAAGGACCTGGCTGAAGAGATCGGTTTTGCAGGAGGAGAAGAACTTAAGGAAAACAACCTCTGCGTATGGCTTACACCTGCCATCAATATCCACAGAAATCCTATGTGCGGCAGAAACTTTGAGTACTATTCAGAGGATCCATATCTTACAGGTCGCATGGCAGCAGCTATGGTAAGAGGTATCCAGAAGAACAAAGTCGGTGCCAGCGTTAAGCACTTTGCCTGCAACAACAAGGAAACCAACAGAAAACACTGCGACTCAAGAGTATCTGAGAGAGCCCTCCGTGAGATATATTTAAAGGCCTTTGAGATTGTTGTAAGAGAGTCTGATCCATATACCATCATGTCATCCTACAACGCAGTTAATGGCGAGAGGACTTCAGAATCCCACGACCTTCTTACAGGTATCCTAAGGGATGAGTGGGGCTTTAATGGTTTTGTGACTTCAGATTGGTGGAACAGGGCAGAGCAATATAAGGAAATAAACGCTGGCAATGACCTTAAGATGGGCTGCGGCTTTACTGACAGAGTTCTAAAGGCCATGGAAATGGGCGCCATAGACAGAAAAACAATCGAGACAAGTGCAAAGAGGATCCTTAATGTGATTCTGAGATTTGACTGATAATATTTGGAGGACGTAATGATAAGACATTGTACTAAAGTTAAGGATTCTATAAAGGACTATTCAAGAAAGGGCACCTTTGCAAGCTTCCTTCCGGGGATTGCAGGCATTAAGGGCATTCCCATCTGGTGCTACTACGTAAACAGAGGACAGGCAGTTACAAGCTTTGGCGTAGCTGACAAGGACCACGGCATAATGGAATTTTCTCCTGCCCACAACTCTTACCAGATGGTAAAAAGAACAGGCTTTAGAACCTTTGTTAAGACTGACGGAAGCTTTTTTGAGCCCTTCTATACTGACAATGCTTCTGAAGAGATGACCATCTACATGAATGGTTTTGGAATAAGTGATAAGAGCACTGAAGCAGGTATTACCACAAACGTTGACTACACAACTCTGCCAGGAGAAGAGATCGGAGCCCTTCTTAGAGTTGTGACAATAAGGAACGATTCAGATAAGACAAGAAGCTTTGAAGTTCTTGATGGAATGCCGGCACTGGTACCTTACGGGGTTGAGCAGTTTGGACTTAAGATGATGACCCAGACCACCAAGGCATGGATGCAGGTTGAGGATGTGGATAAAAAGGTTCCATATTACAGGGTCCGTGTAAGTATGGAAGACTCAGCAGTTATACAGAAGGTGGATGGAGGAAACTTTGGCTTTGCTGTTTCGGAAGGGACAGATAAGCTCAGCGTCATTGCAGATCCAAGGCTTGTGTTCTCCTATGACCTTTCATTTAACAGGCCTGAGGGCTTTATAGCTTCTTCAATGGAAGAGCTTTTAAACAGCGAGCAGAACCTTTCCAACGAGTTCCCATGCTGCTTCTTTGCCTGCAAAAAAGATCTGGCACCTTCTGATGAGCTTACCATCTATGAGATCATTGGACAGGTACGAAATAAGGAGGTCCTTGGTAAGTTCCTTGAAAAGAAAATTGACGGAGCCTATTTCGAAAAGAAATTTACGGAGGCTGACAGTCTTACAGATGCTCTTACTGACGTGGTTGCAACAGAGACTGCAAACAGCGTATTTGACGCCTATACAAGAGTAAACTACATGGACAATGTCCTGAGGGGCGGAAGTCCCATTGACCTTGCAGGCCATATTTTCTATGTGTACTCAAGAAAGCACGGAGACCTGGAAAGAGACTACAACTACTTCTCCATGTCACCTGAGTTCTACTCCCAGGGAAACGGTAACTTCAGAGATGTTAACCAGAACAGAAGGTGCGACACCTTCTTTAGCGCAAGTGATAAGGTTGGACTTAGGAATATAAGGCAGTTCTATTCGCTTATTCAGCTTGATGGCTACAACCCGCTTAAGATTGAGCAGCTTCGCTATACAGTTTCGGAAAGTGCTCTAAATGGCATTTTGCTTAAACAGCCCTTTACTCCTGGAGAGCTTTATGCAGCTCTTATAGATAAGGGTGCAGAGAGCTCTTTTGAAGGCATCATGAAAAACGCTATTGAAACCGGCGGAGCAGAATTTGGAGAAGGCTACTGGAGCGACCACTGGTCCTACAACCTTGACCTTATTGAGGATTACCTTGAAGTATTCCCTGACAAGGAAAAAGAGCTGTTGTTAGGCACTGATGTAAAGGCTTTTGACTGTAAAAAGAAGGTTCTTCATAGAGATGAAAGATATGTAAAGACAGAAAACGGAATCAGGCAGTATAACTTCATTGCTGATAGAGATACTGAAAAAGAAGGCTCTTTTGCTAAGTTCAAAAACGGAAAAACAGTTGAAATGTCTATGCTGGCCAAGATGCTTCTTTTGTCAGCTGTTAAGTTTAGTAGTCTCGATGTGTGCGGAATGGGAATTGAGATGGATGGCGGAAAACCTGGATGGTATGACGCACTTAATGGAATGCCAGCGCTTCTTGGTTCATCCATGAATGATACCTATGAGCTTCTCAGGATGATAGAGTATGTTCTTGGTAAAGTCGAGGAGTATGGCGAAAGCATAGAGGTCCCTACGGAAGCAGCAGACTTTATCGATGCTCTTTATAAGATCGAGAGCTCTTTTGACCTTGAAAATAGCAGTAGTGAAAATGACTTCGCAAACTGGAATGAGAGAAACAAGGCAAGGGAGGACTACAGAGATAAGGTTTATGAAAACCTTGAAGGGAGCTTTAAAACAGTATCAGCTGACTATGTAGCAAAGGTGCTTGATACCTTTGCAAAGAGGATAAACAGGGGAGTTGACAGAGCAGTGGAGATAGGTCAGGGAATAAGCCCGTCCTACTTTACTTACGATGTAGATAGCTTTACAGAAAAGGATGGCAAGATAATTCCTCTTTCAATGAAGCTTTCAAAGGTCCCTGATTTCCTTGAAGGACCAGTTAGATTCCTTAAACTGGATAGAAGCCTTGAGGAAAAGAAAGCTCTTTATAAAAAGGTCAGAGAAAGCGATCTGTTTGATAAGGACCTTAACATGTACAAGGTAAACGCATCCCTCCTTGATGCAAGCTTTGAGCTTGGAAGGTGCAGAGCCTTCACTCCCGGATGGCTTGAGAATGAGTCCATCTGGATGCACATGGAGTACAAGTACCTGCTTGAACTTTTAAGAAGCGGACTCTATCCCGAGTTCTTTGAGGACTTTGGAAAAATGGCAGTACCATTCCTTGACAAGGATGTCTATGGAAGAAGTACCCTTGAAAACTCATCTTTTATCGCCAGCAGCAAAAACCCTGATAAGAGCATAAGAGGCAAGGGCTTTGTTGCAAGGCTCTCTGGCTCAACAATTGAGTTTATCAGTATGTGGAA
>CAMVJI010000148.1 GCA_947167765.1 uncultured Butyrivibrio sp.
GTACTTGTGTCTGGAGGCGGAACCAATCTTCAGGCCATAATAGATGGAATAAATAACGGAACTATCACTAATACGGAAATTTGCCTTGTGTATTCCAATAACCCTGGAGCATACGCTCTTGAGAGAGCTAAAAAGGCTGGAATACCAAGCGTTTGCAAGTCACCCAAGGACTATGAGACAAGGGATGCTTTTAACGAAGCTCTTTTACAGACCCTTGTGGATGCAGATCCTGATCTCATCGTTCTGGCTGGATGCCTTGTGGTTATTCCAGAGAGCGTAGTTAAGAGATTTCAGGGAAGGATCATCAATATTCATCCATCCCTTATCCCATCATTTTGCGGAACGGGATTTTACGGACTTAAAGTACACGAGAAGGCTCTTGAGCGGGGCGTAAGGGTTTCTGGCGCAACGGTTCATTTTGTCGACGAGGGCACAGACACAGGACCAATCATCTTACAGAAACCTGTAATGATAAGAGACGATGACACAGCGAAAACTCTTCAGCAGCGTATTATGGAGCAGGCTGAGTGGAAGATACTTCCTATGGCAATAGACCTTATTGCTAACGGCAAGGTAAGTATTATAGATGGTCATGTAGTAATTGATGGTTATGATGACAAGGTTCTCTCAGAACTATAAATGGGATATTAGAGGAAAGAGGCTAGGTATGAAAGTTTTGATCGTTGGTGGGGGCGGAAGAGAGCATGCAATTGCCGAAGCCGTATCCAGGAGTAAGCAGGTAGACAAGATTTACTGTGCGCCGGGTAATGGCGGAATTGCGGAGCTTGCTGAGTGCGTTCCGATAACTCCAATGGAGTTTGATAAACTTGTTGCTTTTGCAAAAGAAAACAAGATCGACCTTACAATCGTTGGCATGGACGATCCACTGGTTGGCGGAATTGTTGATGCATTTGAGGCTGAGGGCCTGAGGGTATTTGGACCAAGAAAGAACGCAGCTATCCTTGAGGGAAGCAAAGCTTTTTCCAAGGACCTTATGAAAAAGTATGGTATTCCTACAGCTGCCTATGAGACCTTTGATGATCCTGCCAAGGCTCTTTCATATCTTGAAAATGCCAAGTTCCCAATTGTCTTAAAGGCAGATGGACTGGCTCTTGGAAAGGGCGTACTTATCTGCAACGACCTTGAAGAAGCAAAGGCCGGTGTAAAAGAAATAATGGAAGATAAGAAGTTTGGCGAAGCTGGTAACCACATGGTTATTGAAGAGTTCATGACAGGCCGTGAAGTTTCAGTTCTTTCTTTTGTTGATGGTAAGACCTACAAGCTTATGAGTAGCGCGCAGGACCACAAGAGAGCTGGCGATGGAGATACAGGACTTAACACTGGCGGAATGGGTAATTTTTCACCAAGTCCTTTCTATACAGAGGAAGTAGATAAGTTCTGCAGAGAACATATCTATGGCAAGACTGTTGAGGCTATGGCCAAGGAAGGCAGGGAGTTTAAAGGAGTTATCTTCTTTGGTCTTATGCTTACTGAGGATGGCCCTAAGGTACTTGAGTACAATGCAAGATTTGGAGACCCTGAAGCTCAGGTGGTGCTTCCAAGACTTAAAACTGATATAATCGATGTTTGTAATGCATGCATAGATGGAACACTTGGTAGTCTTGATCTTGACTTTGAGGATAAGGCTGCTGTGTGCGTTGTCCTTGCAAGTGATGGATATCCACTTAGCTATGAAAAGGGCAAGCTCATAAGAGGACTTGAAAACTTTAAGGGCAAGGAAGGCTATTATTGTTTCCATGCTGGCACCAAGGCTACTCCTGAAGGAATAGTAACAAATGGTGGCAGAGTACTGGGCATAACAGCTAAAGGTGACACTCTGAAGGAGGCTCGTGCAAAAGCGTATGAGGCTACAGAGTGGGTAGACTTTGATAATAAATACATGCGCCATGATATTGGTAAGGCGATCGATGAAACGGAGGAGTAAGGTATGAAAAATCTAAGAAAGAGAGTATTGTCACTTGGGCTGTCAGTAATAGTTTCAGCAGCCGTTTTCGTATCAGCAAGCCTCTCAGCTTATGCTTATACAGAGACTACTGGTACTGTCAGTCAGGATAATGTAAAGGTACGTGAATCTGCCAGCACAACTTCCGCTCAGGTATCAAGCCTCAAAAAAGGCAATACAATTGAAATTGTGGATGAGGCTACAGATGCTTCCGGATATGTATGGTACAAGATCCGTGTTAACAAGAGCGAGTATGGATATGTAAGAAGTGATCTTGTTTCCAAGGCAGGTGGATCTTCTTCATCATCTTCATCAACAACATCTAATACATCTCAGTCTAACGCAGCTGCAGCTGAGCAGCTTCCTGCAACTACTGCAACAGCTGTAGAAGCTAAGAGCGCAACAATTACAGAAGAGAGTGTTAATGTTCGTGAGGGTGCAGGTACCAAGTACAATTCAGTTGGTAAAGTTACTAAGGGCGACACAGTTACAATTACTGGAGAAGCCACAGGAACAGACAATAAGACCTGGTATCAGGTTACATTTGGTAGCAGCAACAAGACAGGATATGTAAGAAGCGACCTTTTACAGGTAAGTGAAGCAGCCCCTGAGGAAACTACAGAAAGCGGAGAGGGCGCTGAAGGAGAAGGTGAAGGCGAAGCTACAGAAGCTCCAGAAGCTCCAGAAGAGGGTGAGTCTTCAGAAGAGGAAAATAACGGACCTGCAGTAACAAGTGAAGCTGGTGACGGCCACTACTCACTGGTTTATCTTACGGATGATGAGAGCGGAGAACCTATCTGGTATCTCTATGACAACATAGAAGGCTACAGAGTTAAGGTCAATGAACTTATCGAAGCAGCAAAGAGCAGCGATGAAGTAAACAAGCTTGTTAAGACTAACAACAACTACAAGACAATCCTTATAATCCTTGCCGTAGTTATAGCAGCACTGGTTATCGGACTTATAATAATGGCTCTTAAGCTCAGAGATTCCCTGTACTATGAGGATGAAGAGGATGAGCAGGAATATGACCGCTATGCTCAGCAGAGAAGAAGAGCAAGACCAGACGATGATGACGAAGAGGATGAGCGTCCTCAAAGACGCGTAAGACCTTCTGATGAAAGAACTGTAAGACCAAACCGTGATGAGGATCCAAGGGCTGCAAGGGCAACTAGACAGCCAAGAAGAGATGAGGATGCTGAGGATAGGCCTGTTAGACCAAGAAGACCAGTAAGCGCTTCTGATGATGAACAGCGTCAGGCAAGACCATCAAGACCTGTAAGAAGGGATGATGAGGACAGACCAGTAAGACCAAGAAGACCTGAGGGCGATGCTGATGGCAGAAGAAGCTATCGCGATGCTGATGCTGAGGCTCCTGTCAAGGAAGCTCCAAAGCGCAGAGCCAAGAACTTCATCGGGGATGAGGATGATTTTGAGTTCGAATTCCTTGATCTTGATGATGATAAATAATTGAATTTATAGACAACGCTTTTTATTCGAAAATTTTTCGAAAAGGCGTTGTCTTTTTTATAAAAATTCAGAAAGTCTTAATAAAGGGCGCGGTACAAGCCCTTTTGCCTATGATATACTTTTTACAAGAAAAAGTTTTGCCATTAGTGTCAGAAGTTCGTATAAATAATCAGATACAGATATATGAATTCCGAGGAGGTAACGATCATGGGAGATAAGAAGGATAATCTTTTATTAAATGAGCAGGCTCTTTCAGAGGATGAGCTTAATGAGGTAACTGCAGGTTTCAATTTTTCCAGCATATTTAGTCTTTTAGGTTCTTTGTTTAAAACAAAATCTGTACAAACATCTTCAGAAAGGGCAGGACTTACAAGACCGGATCCTAGTAACTGATCCAAAGGGCGCGGTGGATTTGATTGTAGATAATAATTCTTTGTGCGAGGTATAATGACTATGGGATTATTTAAAAAAAATGAAAACGAAAAAAAGAATAAGAATGAAAAGCTTCTTGATCTGAATACAGAAAAAACACTGTCTGATGAAGATCTTGATAAAGTAGCCGGAGGCTTAGGTGAAATTAAAGCTGGACTGACAAGACCTAAGAAATAATGTTAATAGTTTTTATTTAAGCCTATACATTCTTACTTACAACGGGGGACCTACATATGCCCAGAAAAAGGTCACTGAAACAAAAGGTCTTTTTGACCATACTTGCTGTGTCAATCCTTTTGTTTCTGGCTGTTAATGGGGTTAACTTCACATTAAACTGCATGGATACCATGCAAAGTTACAAGAGAGAATCTGCATCTGATCTTAAGTTTGCAGTATCTCTTATTGACGTTGATTATCTTGAGAAGATATACGCAGAAGTCAGAGATGTGTATGAGAATACTCCGGATGAAATAAAGGGAGATCCTTTTTCGGAGGACTACAAAGCACTTCTTGAAAAGTACCTTGATGATGATTTCTGGAAAGCAAGAGAAGTCCTGGTAAAGTGCAAGGAACAGACTGGGCTTGACAGCGTCAGCCTTCTTATGATGGATGAAGAAAAAGAGGCTGTAGTTTTCGTGATCGATGGCTATGAGCTAAGCGGAGCTTACTATCCGGGACAATGGCTGTCGCAAGAGATTACAGATATAGACACTCCCGATCAGATAAGGAAAATAGTTGATTCAGATATCAAGATGTTTTTTGATCACGGTGATCTCAATGGCTGGATAGCTACAAACTACGTGGAGGTCCGTGACAGTAATGGTGATCTTCTTGGTTATGCTTCCGGCGATATAAATATCACTGACTTCGTTGGAAGAATGGAGAGAAGTCTTGTTATCTATTTCCTGAATCTTATAGTTCTTATTCTTATCATGGTGATGCTGATATCAAGATCTCTTGAAAAGAAAGTCATCGAGCCGGTCAATAAGCTGGCTAAAACGGCCCAGGATTACACAAAGAGAGATAAGGCAGTTGAGGAAGAAGAACAGGTAAAAGAGTACTTCAGCGAACTTGGCTTAAGTACCGGGGATGAGATCGAAACATTGTGGGAAAGCCTTTCCGACATGGAAAAGGATATGAATGACACAATGCGCAGGATCAGGGAAATGGCTGCCGAAAAGGAAAAGGTGGAAGCAGAGCTTGGCGTTGCCACCAAGATCCAGGCGGGTATGCTCCCCAAGAAGTTCCCGGCATTTCCAGGCAGAAACGAGTTTGAAGTTTATGCATCCATGGATCCTGCCAAGGAAGTTGGTGGAGATCTGTACGATTTCTTCTTAATTGATGATGATCATCTTTGTCTTGTGGTTGGAGACGTGTCAGGTAAAGGCGTTCCGGCATCTCTTTTCATGGTAGTAGCAATTACTGCAATCAGGAATATTGCCCGCACTGTAAAGAATATTCCTGAGATAATGCAAAGAGTCAATTATCAGATGTGCAAGAACAACGAGGAATCTTTGTTTGTTACTGTATGGTTAGGAATTTACTGTATCTCTGAAAAGAAGCTGCGGTTCT
The DNA here is from genome assembly GCA_947167765.1 of uncultured Butyrivibrio sp. Lineage (GTDB taxonomy): Bacteria > Bacillota > Clostridia > Lachnospirales > Lachnospiraceae > Butyrivibrio. The sequence continues at coordinate 5,438 of CAMVJI010000148.1, forward strand.
CCAACGCAGGTCACGAGTATCCGGCAATCTACAGGGCATCCAAGAATTGCTACGAACTATATGATACTGAACATGATATCCCCATGGGAATCATGGAAGACATCGATTTTTCAGAAGATGAGATCACCCTTGAAAAGGGCGACAAGTTATTTGTTTACACTGACGGTGTTCCAGAAGCTACAAGAGGTGATGATGCTCTCTATGATACAGAGAGGATGCTTAAGTGCCTGAATGATAATGCTGACAAGGACGGCAAGGGAACTCTTGATGCCATGACAGAATCTGTAAATGAATTCATAGAAGGCGCGCCGCAGTTTGATGATCTTACAATGCTCTACTTTGAAGTGAAACAATAAGCACAGGATGCTTATCAAGGAGGATAACAAATATGGCAGAAAACAAAAAGAATTTAAATGAAAATGCTCTTAACGAGAATGATCTTGAAAACGTATCTGGCGGAGTAGCTGACTGGAGAAACCAGCAGACCAGAGCTGCTGACAGAGACAGGGCTGGAAGAGTATCAATGTCCAAGAATAC
>CAMVJI010000149.1 GCA_947167765.1 uncultured Butyrivibrio sp.
AAAATCAGAAAATGGGATGAAGTCACAGGAAATGCAGTAGAGGAACAGATTCCTGAGTCCATTGATCCAATCGAGGATGTTGGAGCAGGTCCATCCATCAGCAGAAATCATATGCGAGGCATCGAGGATATGGTCGAGCAAAATGATAATTCTTTTGATGGAATCATCAATAATGTGCCTGCAGCTCCTGTGCCGGATTTTGCAGAAATCAATGAGAAGGCAGATCAGGAGGATATCATTGCAGATACCAAGGCTTCTGTGATGGAGAAGATAAAAGAGCAGCAGGAAAAAGTAAAGCTGGCTCCAATACCGGAACCTGAGAAGAAGACTCCTGTGATTTGTCCCTGCAGGGAGATGTAATCATGAATAACAGAACGGAGCAGTTTCATTTCTTTGCAACTCCTGAGGAAGCAAAGCTGATTCGTGATAGGGAGAAAGAAATCGGCATCTTAAATGAGAGTGCTTATCTTCGCAAAATGGCGATTGATGGTTATCTCATCCAGATGGATTTAAGTGATGTCAAAGAGGCTGTAAGGCTTCTTGGCATCACATCTTCCAACATGAATCAGTATGCAAAGAAAGCAAATGAAACCGGCAGTATCTACAAAGAAGATATCGATGATATCAGACTTCATCAGGAAGAACTTTGGAAAGTGATGAAGGAAATATTAAAGCGCCTGTCTACGATTTAGGGAAGAAGGTGAATGCGCATGGCGGCTACAAGACTTATCACGATGCATCAGAATAAAGGTAAAAGCGTAGCGAAGTCTCTTAGCGACAGAACAGATTATGCCAAGAATGGTGAAAAGACGGAACATGGTCAATATATCAGTTCCTACGCTTGCCAGGCTGAGAGTGTTGATGAAGAATTCATGCTCTCGAAAAGAGAATATGAGCGTCTGACTGGAAGACATCCGAAGGGCAATATCATCGCTTATCAGATCAGGCAATCTTTTAAACCGGGAGAAATCACACCGGAGGAAGCGAATCAGGTAGGCTATGAAACCGCCATGCGATTTACCAAAGGCAATCATGCTTTTATCGTAGCGACTCATACAGATAAGGCACATATTCATAATCACATAATCTTTAATTCTACGAGTCTTGATTGCACCCATAAGTTTAGAGATTTCTTTTTTGTTGGTCTTGCTTTGCAGAGATTATCGGATATCATCTGCTTGGAACATGGCTTATCTGTTATAGAAAAGAAGAAGCCAAGTGAGCGTGTTAAGCGAACGACTTATCCTGAGAAGAAATCCTTTCGGGATGATATCAGAGAGACGATTGATCAGATCCTTAAGGAAGGCAGCGCAAAAGATTTTGATGAGCTGCTTTATAAACTGGAAGATGTCGGATACGAGATTAAGCGTGGAAAGCATATTTCTCTTAAAAGCAAGGAACAGAAACGCTTCATCCGGCTTCGCTCTTTGGGTGATGGTTATTCAGAAGATGATCTTAAGAAGATTCTTTCCGGTGAGATGGAGCATGCTTTCTACGATAATGAAAAAGCTGAAAAGCAGTCTAAGACTTATCAGCCGAAAAAGGAAGATTATGAGTTTGACCTTCTTATTGATATTCAAAAGAAGCTGGCTCAGGGCAAAGGAAAATATTATGTCCGCTTTGCCAAGAATTTTAATACAAAGCAGGTAGCCAAGGCAGTTTTATATCTGAAGCAGCATGACATTCGAAGCTATGATGATCTGGAGAAAAATGTGAAAACAGCAACAGCTCGATTTACGAAAATTTCAGCTTCCATTAAAGAAAAGGAGAAGCGACTTGCTGAGATTCAGGTCTTGAAGAAACATATCTTTGATTACTTTAAGACAAAAGACGTATATGCGGATTATCGTAAATGCGGATATAGCAAGAAGTTCTTAGAAGAGCATAGACAGGAAATCCTGCTTCATAAGGCTGCCAAGAATGCTTTTGATGAGCTTCATCTGAAGAAGCTTCCTAAGGTAAAAGATCTAAGTGCAGAGTATGCCGAGATCCTTGCAGAAAAGAAAAAGCTGTACGGTGAATATCGTCAGGTTAAGAAAGATATGCAGGAGATTCAAAGAGCAAAATACGATATCGACCAGTTCCTTAAAAGCGACGAAGAACAGAAGAAGGAACGTGTCAGAAAACACAATATCACTCGATAATTCTAATGGGGAATCTGTAGGTTTAAGACTTATGGGTTCCCCTCTTTTTTCATTTCTGAAGAAAATTCCAACGGAAGAAAATAGCGATTCGTAAGAATTGCGTAGCCAAGCGATTAGCTTGTTCAAGGGGATTGGGGATGTGCCTCCAACGAGCAAAAAGTAGCTTTTTGTACAAAAAAGCACTGCTCGCCGCTTTGCGAAGACGCGCCCTAACACCATCAAAGATGGTGCCGCGCGAAGGGCGGAGAGACCTTGATAGGAGAATCACAAATAATGTTACAAAAATAAAACTAATTGAATATTAATTCGAAATAGACTTTCGAAAAGTCGAAAATTGTATTTGAAAATATATGCTTAAGAGCGTATAATGTACACTAGGACTATTTATGAGGACTTTCGGGTCCTTCACTAAGATGGGTAATCCCCATAAGAGAGGAATTATATGGCTGTATCTTATAACGGATTATGGAAATTATTGATCGACAAGAACATGAAAAAGATGGATCTTGTTGAAAACGAAAACATCGGAATCAGTAGCAGTACACTTGCCAAGATGAGCAGGGGTGAGACTGTGTCCATGAGTGTCTTAGAGAAAATCTGCATGGAGCTTGACTGTGATTTCGGAGACATAATAAGTATTGACCGGAAATAAATTTTAATAATTTATGTGAAGTCCGTTTTTAGGGACAGCACAATGAGTATACTCATGGAGATGGTGCAGATAGTAGTCTGGCCGATTGGTATCAAGGAGAGAGAGAATGGCAGATAGCATTAATACAAATGAACAAATGGTAAATAGAATAAATGATGTACTAAGCAGCAAGACGGATGCGGTAATAAATATCGTGAATGATAAGCTTACGTTGTCTGTATTTTCTTTGTTAGAAAAAAATCTTAGTAATAAGCGTATTAGATATGCAAAGAATATATATAAGGAGATGTTTTTCGATTATCCAAAATCCAGATAATGATGAATTATCAAAAATCCTGTTTTTTGTTCTGAAAAGTCAAAAATCAAAACTGTACAATTAGCTCATAAAGAAACGTATAGTGATGATTTAATCAGAAAGGAGCTTAATTATGAGCGAAAACAAGTTACGAAAGCAGGATGGAAAGGAATGGATAACTATTATTGGTTCATTGGTGCAGGAATTTCTACAGCATGTTAATCTTGAATATGATTGTTGTACGAGAACAGCCAAAGTTAATTATAATGGTCCGAGTGGATGGAGTTTTTCGTTGAAGACTTCGCACAGTGAGATAGTAGATGTCGATGAAGCAGATTGTTAGTAACTGTATAAGGTAAGCAGAACGTGACCTGTCCATATATCGGGACAGGTCTTTTGCTACCATTAGAATCATAAAAGGGGGAGTGCACGATTTTCGCGGCTTGTCGGCTATTTCAAACTTTTTGTAGATTGTTATTGCAAACACGCGTTCGAAGTATTATACTCTTAATCAGGAAGTAACAAAAGCGGATTGCTTCCTTTAGAAAGGAGCGGCGTATGAGACACAAATCTACAGAGCTTATGGGTACTATTAAGGCATTTGTAGAAGAATACTACAAGAATTATCGCCACTCACCGTCTACAACAGAGATTGCAGATGCGGTCGGTATTGCCAGAGGAACTGCATATAAGTACCTGGTAGCCATGAATGAGAATGGCATGATCAGATATGATGGCCAGCAGATTTCTACTGAACAGACCGAGAAGGTTCAGACAGAGTTTACAAGTGTGGCACTACTTGGTGCTGTTTCCTGCGGCGTTCCTACGCTGGAGGAAGAGTATATAGAGGAATACGTGTCATTGCCTGCCTCGATGTTTGGCAAAGGAACTTTTTTCTTACTTAGGGCAAAGGGCGAGTCCATGATTGAAGCCGGAATTTCTCCTGGAGATTTGGTACTTGTCAGAAAGCAATCAGAAGCCAAGGATGGCGATATTGTTGTTGCCCTGGTAGCAAATGAGAACACGTTGAAGCGCTATTTTGTAGACAAAGAGAATCAGAAGATCAGACTTCATCCTGAGAACAAGACCATGAAGGACATCATTGTTTCGGACTGTAAGATTCAGGGTGTAGCCGTCAAGGTTATTAAGAACCTTGAGTAATGTGTGCTAAACAGTTTAAAAGATCAGTTAAGTCATGCAGTTGATAATGGCAGTGTTGACTACACTTACGGAAAGGTCATTGTCGGGAGAATTATGTACACTCATCATATCGGTTTCTTTCCCTTTTCCGAATGAGAGATATCAGCTTATCAGTCAAAGGAGGCGTGATGTTGGTGAGTTTTGCGGAGGAAAAAACTGGGGAATGTGTGGTTTGTTGCCACAGATGTGGGGCATTTCTTATGGAGTCAGCTAGTACAACTTCGTATATGGTTTGCCCGGAATGCGGTGCCCGCCTTGTAGTAATGGTAAAGAAAGGCAAGGTATCCGTTTTTAACGATACAAGATCTGAGGAAGAGCTTGCTAAGACGAGACATGCTCGTTTAACCAGATATGCAGCCAAGATTAATAAAATTACAGAATAGCTGTTGTTGGTATATTACAACTTAATATGGATGAGGTTATCAGGGAGTTCGCTGAATTGGTCGTACTTATGATGCGTTAAAAGACTTACAAATGAGTGACGCCTGGTAGCCAAGAGTTTGTGAAGAGAGTCGTATTTACTACGGATAGATGCAGCCAGGGAGCATAAGACATCTATTCAGATTAAAAGGGGCCTGCAAAACAGAAGCTAACTTGAAGTATGTTTTTACATACCAAGAGATTTGGTGATTGTTTTGCAGGCTTTTTTCGTGCGCTCTTTTTCGGGTTTGCTTCTGTTTTGGAAGGCACCGGAAAGGGTGCAGATTATGAAGAAGGTAAACAGAAACAATGGAACAATTGATGTAACAACAGTTGGTGGAAGGATTAAAAAGCTTAGAACAGATGCAGGTTATACCCAGGAGGAGCTTGCAGCAAGACTTCATCTTGAGGGTAAATCTGCCATTTCCAATTATGAGAATAACAGCAGAGGTGTTTCAGCTGAAATGCTTACCCAGCTGAGTCGCCTGTTTCATGTATCTGCTGATTATATATTAAACGGCGATACGCCAGATAATCTTGATCCTATTTTGAATGAAGCAATAGAGATTCTAAACCATCTGAAGACGGAAAAGGCAAAGCAGTCTGCTCTTGCTATGCTTAGGCAGATTCAGATTCTTGAGGGCTAAGGTACACAGTATGTGTACTTTTTGTACACGACAACGTTAACGATTCCAAAGGCTAATCCCAGTAGAATTATATATGTAAAGAAGTTACGAAGCAGCGCGCAGCTTTAGTGACATCAATCGGACTTTTAAGGAGGATCAGATGGAAACTAAGGCAACTATTATTAGAAAATATGCAGAGGCAACACCTGAAACGAAGGTGGATATAATCTGCAAGTATTATCCTCAGATAGATGGAATCATTAATGCACGTATAGCAGCTATGAAATACATCATCTGGGAAGAGAAAGAAAAGAATAGAAGAGTCGATTATGGCGAGTTGGGTGTTAGAGTTCAATCAGGAAATGGTTACAGTGATCCAACCGGCAACGAAGCATCTTTTCGTGCTGATTTGGAAAGTGCAATCAGAAAATGTGATTTTTCAGGAGACATCTTAGATGGGATTGATAACTCAGAGAAAATCATTGAAGAAGCTTATATTCTTAAGGACATGAAGGAAATACAACATCTATATGATCTACAAGTTAATTGCCTTATAAATGAGGAACGCAGTTTATTTCAAAAGTATTTGAATCAGGAAATGAATCTCACAGATATAG
>CAMVJI010000150.1 GCA_947167765.1 uncultured Butyrivibrio sp.
GACAGCATATACAGCCGTATGACCAAGCAGCAAATGATTGCTCAGAACTGGAAAATGTAATTATAACCAAATTCTTAAATTTTTGTAGGCGGAGGTGGTTTCCTTGCCCGGATGCTAAATTTAACTTACAATATTATCGTAGGATTGTTTTATTGTTGCTGGGATTTTGTGGAGAAAACCTTTTGTATATTTTTCCTGATGATATAAAAAAATCATACGAGAAACTCAAGGTCCCGCTTCTGATCATTGGACCTTTAGCAAGTGGTGGGTATCGGCCGCTTGCTATTTCTGATGGATTTCTTAATTTTAACAATATTTCCCGTGATGAATTGTATAGCTATTATGGAGACAAGATAAATGATGGCCTTTATGAGAAAGTGCATCCTGATGAGAGAGAAAAGCTTCGTGCTATCAGTATTGATTTTCTTGCCAAAAAATCTGAATATGACGTCACTTTCAGAGTAAGAAGAGATGACGGCTATCATCTGGTACATGCAGCCGGCTATTGGCAGACCGTGGAAGATGGTACAGACCTGGCTTTTTTAGTTTATGCAGATGTTCAGAAGCATGAAGAGCTGCTCTCAGAGATATCTAATAAGTACAAGCTCTTTCAGCGGGATGATTTCTATACCGACGTATTAACCAATCTTCCCAATATCAACTACATCAATAAGCATGGAGATGCCAAGATGAAGGAAATCGTCCAAAGAGGCGAAACTCCCGTAGTCCTTTATCTGGATGTGGATTCCATGCAGTCCTATAACAGAAGGTATGGACTTGAAAAAGGCGACGAACTGTTGATCCTTGTGGCAAATGTCCTTATGGCAGAGTTTACCCATGGGATTGTTGTGCGGTTTGCCTCTGACTTTTTTGAAGTCATTGATGGGTATAACAGCCAGGAAGAGCTCATAAATAGGATTGAAAGAGCTAATGCCAAGATAAAGAGTAGGGCATATGGAACAACTTCAGGGCTAAAAGTCGGAATATATGTTGGAAATAAAGATGTTTCCCTAAGAGAAGCCATTGACCATGCCATCAGAGCCAATAAGCTTGCCGGCGAGGAGATGAACAATTTCTACAGGTTCTACACTGCAGAAGATGACACCTTATATAATCAGCAGAGGTATATAGTTGAAAGCTTTGGCAAAGCTAAGGAAAATGGCTGGATCAAGGTCTTTTACCAGTGCTTTTTGCGCATTGAAAGCGGCAATGGAATGGGATTTGAAGCTCTTGCAAGGTGGATCGACCCTGAAAAGGGAATGATAACTCCGGATGATTTCATACCTACGCTTGAAAAATATCATCTTATGTACGAGCTGGATCTGTATATATTTGAAACTGTATGTAAAGAGATAAAGATACGCTATGATGAAGGACTTCCGCTTCTGCCAGTTTCCATCAATTTCTCCAGGCAGGACTTCGATTATATTGATGTTGTTGGCGAGATCAACAGAATCTACAATGAGTACAATATCGAGCAGTATGGTATAGACAAGAGCTATTTTATCATTGAGATCACGGAGCAGGGAATGGCTACGTCTACTGATAAATTCAATGAGCAGCTGGGCAAGATCAGAGAAAATGGCTATAAACTTTGGATTGATGATTTTGGAAGCGGCTATTCATCCCTCAATGTCTTTAGTAAATTCGACATTGACCTTATTAAGTTTGACATGGAGCTTTTGCTGCATCTTGACGATCATAATGGCGCTAATCGTGAAATTCTTAAGGCTATGATAGATGTTGCGCACAAGCTTGGAATACATACCCTGTGTGAGGGAATGGAAACCGAGGAGCAGAGGCAGTTCCTGTTAAGCGCAGGGTGCGAACTTGGCCAGGGCTTCTATTACCACAAGCCGGAGGGACTTGATACTATTTTAGACAGACTCCACCAGGAAATTCCTATTCCGGACTGGGAAACAGAAGATGAAAGAAACGAGCGTGAAAAGAGCTGGAAGTAATGCCAGCTCTTTTTAAATAGAGGACAGATCATTGATCTGTCCCTGTTATTGTGAAGTATACATTTTTAGGTCTTACATCAGATCCTATGTCCTTAATGTAAACTTTAAAAACTGAGTAGGGATAGGTTTTGCTTATTACACCAAAGATTGAGTAAAAATCTGATCTTTTGTAGCTGGTTTTGCCTGATTTATACTCTTTTGCTACAAAACAACCTGCTTTGTAGCGGTTTTCCATGCCAAAATCACCGTAAGGGACATAAATATAGACTACGTTAGAGCCAGAGTTTAACTCGTAGAAGTTTGTCTTTTGCCTGTAATTGTTATCTGCCGAGTTGGACCGATCCCAGTTAGTTAGAGGAAAACTCTTATCACAGCGGGATGCAGTGATATCCAGATCTTTATATGTGCCATAGAGGATGCCATCAACTGATTTAAGGCTGCTTTTGATATAAGAAGGTTCTTCGGCGGATCGAATATAGTAGCATTCATCGATAAATGGAAGCAGAAGAACGCAGTCCTTGGGATCTTTTCCCCAGGTCGAGGCCTGGGCTGTCTCCATAAGGTAGAATTCTTTTGTCTCGTTGTACACTTCGGCAGAGGTGTAGTCTAATATGTAGAGCTGCGTGCAGCCAATAGATTCCTTGAGCTTGTTTATGTCTATAGACGCGGCATCCAAGCCGGCTGTGTGGACCATGACTCTTGAATACTCATATTCTGAGAGCATTTCTTTTAGGTTGCTTCCATCAAAGAATGTGGAGGTTCCAAGGCCTCTGTCGGCATATATGGTGGTTTCCAAAAAGCAGCTACTATCTTTTCCGAGGAATTCAGACACTTTATTACCTATGGCAGTATCAATCTCATCATTTTGGTAGTTGTCTATGGTTCCAATTGAATCATCCGTATAGGGTGAATAGACTGTGAAGCTCTTATCGTCGTGCTCCATATTAATCCGGTAATAATCCGTGGATTTTTTCGAATAACTGATCACTATGTCAAAATTAAAACTCGAGTCATAGTACTTATCGCTATCTGTGATCGTAGGCGTAAAGCCATATTTCTTTTCAATATAGCTGATGGCATTGGCTTCTGCGATTTTTCGCTCTTTCTTTTTGGTAAGTGCGTTGTAGGTTGTCACAGCTGCGATAAACAGAATAATGACTAGTGTTCCGATTAAAATCCAATTAAATACTTTTTTCATGTTAAAATTTCCTTCTCCAATGTATTATATAGGTATGACTACATCCGAGAAAGTACTTTTTATACTTGAATCTAATAAAGATGCCTATATATCCGGAGAGGAGATGGCCGGGCAGTGCAGTGTTTCAAGAAACGCAGTCTGGAAGGCGATAAAAGACCTTCGGGAAAAGGGTTATGTTATTGAGGCAGTCAGCAATAAGGGCTACAAACTGACGGAAAATAACGATATTATCTCCGCAGAGGGGATAAAAGCTTGTCTGCCGTCGGACTTTGAAGTGGCTCAGATCCTGGTGTATGAGAGCCTTAAATCCACCAGTGACAGGGCAAAAGAGCTTGCTATGGAAGGCGCATCTCACGGAACCGTTGTCGTTGCGAAGGCCCAGACTGAAGGACGAGGCAGGAAGGATCATTCATTCTTTTCTCCTGAAGGAGGGCTCTATATGAGCATTGTCCTTGATCCTTCGAAGCTCTTTAGTACTGACAGCAAAGCCGTTACCTCTTTTGTTGGAAATGCAGTGATTGGCGCAATCAAGGAGCTGTGCGGCATAGAGCCTTATATTGACGGCATCAATGACCTGTATGTTGACGGGAAAAAGATATGCGGGATCTTGCTTGAGTCTGGAAGCGAATTTGACAGCAATACCCTCCAGTGGATAGTTGCCGGAATTGGAATCAACTTTGATTCAGACATAGACAGCTTCCCTGAGGATGTAAAAGAAAGAGCTTCAAGCCTGTTTCCTACTGGCAAGGCCACAATTACCAAGAATGCCCTTATAGCAAGGGTGATTGAGAAGATATTGGATTGTCACCCTGATAAATGATGTGGGTTGACAATCCATTTTTGATGTGATACCTTCAGATAAGTGTTCAAACTTAATTGTTGGAGGAAAAGACATCATGAGTAGTGCAGACGTAGCTAAGACAAGAGATAATACCAAGGTACTGGATCTGGTATACATTTCCATTGGAGCGGCCCTTATTGCTATTTGCTCCTGGATCAGCATACCAACAGCGGTTCCATTTACACTTCAGACATTTGCAGTGTTCTTTGTTCTGCTTTCTTTGGGAGGAGAGAGAGGAACTCTTGCAACCCTTGTATATGTGCTTCTTGGAGCAGTTGGAGTTCCTGTTTTTGCGGGATTTTCAGGCGGAATTGGAGTTCTTTTAGGAAGTACAGGCGGATATATCATTGGATTCTTATTCACAGGTATCATTTACATCATTTTTACCAGATTTATCAGCAAAAAGCTTGTGGTTAAGATAATCGCGCTGGTCCTTGGACTTGCAGTATGTTATGCCTTTGGAACTGCGTGGTTTATGAATGTATATATTAAGAGCAGCGGAGAGGTTGGACTCCTTACAGTACTTGGATGGTGCGTATTCCCATTCATCATCCCAGACCTTCTTAAGCTGGCACTGGCTGTTGTGATCGCTAAGAGAATTGAGCCAGTTATCAAATAATGTGAAGAAAAAATAGAAAATAAGGCTATAATATACCTACAGCGGTTTTACTGCTGTAGGTTTTTTGTTGGAGGAAAGATGTTATGAAAAAGAAACTATTGTTTATGCTGGCAGGAGCGTGCGCTGTCATGGCATTATCCGGCTGCGGCAGGAAGGCGGCAGAGACTGAGGCTGAGGATGTGAGCCCAGAGAACACAGCAGTTGAAACTCAGGAAAGCGAAGAAAATGCCAAGGAAGAGGCCACTACAGAAAATGAGCCCATCGAAGGGATCGTTAAACTGACTGTTGGCGAGAACGAATATACTGACGCTGTTTACGAATTTGCAGCAGCTACAGAGGAGATGCAGGAGGGTGAGTTTGCCTACTATCTCGTAGATTTTGATGGAAATGGCATGAATGAGGCCTTTGTTCTTAGGGGATACCTTGATGAAACAGATGATTCCCGCTGGTTTTCGAAAAATGTATGGTTTGTAAATGAACAGCTCAAGGTAGACCAGATATTTGGCTGGTACAGCCCAAATGTCACCTACTATTTAGAGGAAGAGTTTAAGAACGTAGGTGGCGAAAAATGCTTTTTCCTTGACGGATATGATGTTTTTGATGAAACACCGTTCTGCTACATGTACAGGGTAAAAGATGGTGTTCTTGTTGATGTGACAGAGGACTTTGCCGCAGAAAAAGAGCCTTTTGAGTCAAAGTACACAGAGGAAGAGCTTGGTAAAATGACTCCGCAGCAGTTGTTTGACGCATTCTGCAAAGGTGAGATCCAGGCGGAGTTTAAGGATATTGATGGCAACACAGGGTATTTCGACACCAGAGAGTGGGGATGGTCTTTAGATGACATGAACGACTATCAGAAAGTACTTGATCCCATAGACGTCGATAACGACGGAGAGCCTGAGTACTTGATCGACACGATTTACGGCATAATGTGTCTTGATTGCAAGGATGGAAAGGTTGTTGCCTTTGCTGAAGGTACTGACACCACAACTGTCTGTAGGTACATAACTTACGATAACGCCACCTGGATCGTTTATCAGGATACCCTTCACGAGGGGCGCTGTACCTACCAGCTGTATAAATTTAATGGTGATCTTGAGATCACGGATTCCATGAACCTGTACTGGTACGAGGACGATGCAGGAAACCGAACTTACTTCTACAATGACGAAGAGATAGCAGAAGATAAGTACAATGAAATCAGCAAAAAGATATTTGGCGAATGACGATAAGAGAGTATTTTGA
>CAMVJI010000151.1 GCA_947167765.1 uncultured Butyrivibrio sp.
TAGTCGGAATTTAATAAAAATATTATTTGTTTAATCAATAATTAGAGGTACAATATATGTAAGTGGGAGTTTGTCTTGGCACGAGTGAAAGGAGAAACATATGCTTGCTACGTTGATACCTCTTTTTGATGATAAAATGACTGTGTGCGCTTATTCTGTATTTGCGCGCAAGGAAAATCTCTTTTTAAACCCTGAGCTCATGGCTGGCGCAAGATTTGATGGTGCTGGAACAGTTCACGAACTTGAAGTTGTCAGCAGCATGGGTGTGTCTACACTTACTGGCGGCAAAGAAGTCTTTGTACCGATCAATCAGTTCTCGCTTTTTGCGGAAATTTCCCTTCAGTGCACAGTACCTGCAAACAAGGTTGTGCTACTTATGGATAACTCAATACAGCCCACAGAAGAGTTTATAAAAAGGGTAAGAGAGCTAAAGGAACAGGGCTATAAGATGGCCATCCGTAAGCTCCCAATAAGCAGTTTTGAACCCTACAAGGAGATAATTGCAAAGTGTGATTATATCCTTCTTGACCATGTAAAAATTGATATTTCAAAGGCTAAGATCTACTTCAAGAAGCAGTATCCACAGATCAAGCTCTGTGCTGTAAACGTTGATACACAGGAGCAGTACGATGAACTTGTAAAGGATGGCGGTTACGATCTTTATGAAGGACGCTTCTTTAGAATGCCAATAACTACCACTGAGACAGAAGTAAGTCCTTTGAAAGTCAACTACATAGAGCTTTTAAATGTTGTTAATGCTCCAGACTTTGATCTGACAGAAGCAGCAGATGTCATTGGAAAAGACCCTGCTCTTGTAATATCTCTTTTGGAGATCGTTAACAGAATGGCTCTCAATTCAGAGATCACTTCCATCAGACACGCAGCAGCAATGCTTGGACAGAAGGAACTAAAGAGATGGATCAACACTGCTGTTACCAAGGAACTGTGCGCAGACAAACCAAGTGAACTTATCAGGCTTGTAATGATAAGAGCTAAGTTTGCTGAGAATCTTGCTAATGAATTTGAAATGGCTATGCAGGCTCCGGAGCTGTTTATTATGGGACTTTTCTCTGCTCTTGACCGCATGCTTGAAAAACCTATGGCTGAAGCTCTTTCTATGGTCCAGGTTTCAAAGAATGTCAAAGATGCTCTCCTTGAGAATAAGGGCGATTTTGCTCCTGTCCTTGAGTTCATCAAGCGCTATGAGGATGCTGACTGGACTGAGGTTTCAAGGCTCCTTGTTCTTAGCAAGATGGATATGGATAAGATCTACCAGGCATACCTTGGAGCACTTAGATGGTACAGGGATCTGATCCCGGCTTAAGAGAGAGTTTTTGGCTGGCACCATGAGGGCAATCTATGATTAGTTCTAGAGGCATTGGAAGTGTTATCACCTTCAATCTGGCAGCTGTGATCATAGCCGTGACCTGTCTTTTCTACACCCTGGTCATGCGCAGAAAGCTCAGGCTGAAGAATAAGCTTTTTATTGCAAATATAATAATTGTCATTGTCAATGCTTTGACTGTAATACTGGGGGATCTGGCGATGGGAAGTGGGCTCGCGGACAGTAGCAAGCTCATTTTAGCCAATGCCCTTCAGTTCATTTATTATTTTACACACTATGCCATTGCACCATTCTTTGCGATGTATATAATCCTTGTCTGCAATGTTTCCTACAGATTTCCCAAGCGGGCAAGGGTTATTCTCATTTTGCCTTTTTACATCCTTGAATTCTTTGTTCTCATAAATCCCTTAACTCATCTTGTCTATACCTATGACAGTAATCTGGTCCTTCACAGGCATTTTGGTGTTTATCTGGCCTATATCCAGGCGGCCTTTTACATCCTCTTTGCTATTGTTGCTCTGCTTCTTTACTGGAATACCCTTAACAGGTTAAAAAAGATAGCGCTTCTGTATTTCTTTTTCATAGTTGTAGTTGGAACAGTGATCCAGATGGCATTTATCGATATCAAGTGTGAGCTCATGTGCGAAGCTATAGGCTTTATGGGCATCATGATAGTCCTTGAAAATGACGATGACAGGATCGATACTCCCACTGGAGCTTTTAACAGAAATGCTTTTACCTGTGATATTACCAGCTATTTTAAGTACGGGAGAAACTTTAATGTGATCTGCCTTAGAATCCTTAACGCAGATGTATACCGCAAGATCACAGGATATGAAACCTTTGAAAAAGTACTGGCTGCTGCCGTTAGCTTTGCAGGGAGTCAGGACAGCAAGATCGATGTCTACAGATCTTCGGCGGACAGCCTTATGGTTGTATGTCCTGATATTGAATTTGATGAGGCAAGGCGCATTGCAAGCACAATATTTATCGAGGTCAACGGAGACTGGGCTGTAGAGGGCAACAGAGTACATCTTAAAACAGCGGTGCTGCTGGCAAAGTGTCCTGAGCAGTTTAGTGCCCTTGACCAGTTATACCTTTTATCTGATTCAGCCTTTGATGCATCAGATGAAAAAGTACTTTGCTGCGATGACCTTAACTTCCTTTTGAGAAGGGGAGAGGTTGAGAACGCTGTAAGGCGAGGAATCAGGGAAAAGAGCTTTAGAGTATACTTTGAGCCTATCTATAAAAAAGAGGATCTTTCAATCTGCGGCGCTCAGGCAACCCTTAAATTTGATGATAAGGACCTTGGTGTCATTGAGCCATCAGAGTTTATCCCAATAGCAGAGCAGACAGGTATGATCGAGAACCTTGGCTGGTTTGTCATTGATGAAGCCATGTACTTCCTTGGCGGTATGACTCAGGAACTGGGCCTTGAGTTTATTGAAATCGGACTTTCATCAGTCCAGCTCATTAAGTCTGACTTTGTTCTTAAGACCAGGACTTTACTGGAAGAGCACGGCGTTGTGCCGTCTCAGATTATATTTGATATAACAGAATCTGCAGCAGCAACAGATCAGGACGTTCTAGGAAATGTCATGAAACAGCTTAATGAAGATGGCATAAGATTTTTCATGGATGAGTATGGCACTGGTTTCTTTAACATGCAGTCAGCATCTTCGCTTATTTTTGAAGGTGTCAAGATGGATGCCGGGCTCCTTAAGATGGTTGGAAATCAGGGTCAGAATAAGATCATCCTTGAGAACAGGCTTAAGATGATGAACCAGATGGGCAAGAAGGTTGTCCTTGACCACATCGATTCTCAGGAGCTTATGGACATTACTTCCGGAATAAAGTCAGACTTCTTAAAGGGAAGTTACTTCTCAGAGGCAGTCAGCAAAACTGAGTTTGTTGCAATCCTTCGTGCAACTGAACTTGCCAAGATGGAGGAGAGAAGAGCTAAAGCTGCCAATGATGCCAAGAGTAATTTCCTTGCAAATATGTCCCATGAGATCAGGACTCCTATCAATGCAGTGCTTGGTATGAACGAAGTTATCCTTCGTGAATGTCAGGATGAAAAGATCCTTGAGTACGCCCAGAACATTGAGGGCGCAGGAAGGACTCTTTTGTCACTCATAAACGATATCCTGGACTTCTCCAAGATCGAAGCTGGAAGCATGGAGATCCATGAGGCTGAGTATGACTTTAGTACAGTCTTAAATGACATATTCAACATGGTGCACATCAAGGCAGAGCAAAAGGTCATAGACCTTGATTTTGATGTTGATGAGAACATACCAAATTCCATGATGGGCGATGAGATGAGACTTCGCCAGATCATGGTTAATGTCCTTAATAACGCCATCAAGTACACCTCCAAGGGAAGTGTAACCTTAAGAATAAAAGGTGAGCGCAGCTTTAACGACAGGATCATTCTGCACATTGATGTAATAGATACAGGTATTGGAATAAAGCCAGAGGACATGCATTCGCTGTTTGATAAGTTCAAGCGCCTTGATATCGACAAGAACAAGACTGTTGAAGGAAGCGGACTTGGTCTTGCCATCACATCGTCACTTCTTGAACTTATGGGCGGAACCATCGATGTTGAAAGTGAGTATGGCAAGGGATCAACCTTCAAGATGTCACTTCCTCAAAAGATTGTTAAGGATGTTCCGATCGGAGACTTTAAGACAAGGCTTCAGTCTTCACTAAAAGAGAGAAAGACTTACAAGGAGAAGTTTACAGCTCCAGACGCCCGGGTTCTTGTAGTTGACGACACACCAATGAATCACGTGGTAATAAGGGAGCTATTAAAGCATACACTCCTTCAGATAGAATCTGCCAGAAGCGGACATGAGTGTCTGGAAAAGCAGCACAGTAAAAAGTATGACCTGATCCTTTTGGACTACCGTATGCCAGGTATGGACGGTATTGAAACCCTTCAGACCATGAAGAAGGATGACACCTCAGCAAATGTTGATACACCTGTTATCGTCCTTACTGCCAACGCAATATCCGGAGCAAGAGAGAACTTTATCAGGGAAGGTTTTGACGATTACTTAAGTAAGCCAATTGAGAGCGATAAGCTTGAGGAAACCCTCATTAAATATCTTCCAAAGAATAAGGTCCTGATCAGTGAATCTTCTGATGCCACGCTGGAAAATGAAAAAGAAAGCATGGCCAAGGAAGAGATTCCTGATTACCTTAATGACCTTGAGAAGGTTGACGCAAAAGAAGGACTTAAAAACTGCGGAAGCGTGGACAGCTATTTAAGCATCCTGAAGGTCTACTACGAATCAGCAGAGATGACAAGAGACAATATAGAATCTGCCTATGCTGACAAAAATATTAAAGACTACACAAGCTATGTTCACTCTCTTAAGAGTACCTCAAGGACCATCGGGGCAACGGAACTGTCAAAGCTTTCAGAGATGCTTGAAAAAGCAGGTAATGATCATGATGCGGAAACCATAGAAGAGTATCACAACGAGCTTCTAAACCTCTATTCCATAGTGATCTATTCACTGTCAAAGCTTCCTGATTTTGATAATGGATCATCAGACGATGGAGATGATACAAAAGAACTGATCAGTAAAGCCCAGATGATCGATGCATATCAGACCATCATTGAGGTGAGCAAGTCTCTTGATTATGACACCCTTACCTTTATCCTGGATTCCATAAAACAGTACAGGTTAAAGCCACACGATAAGGACCTGGTAAAGAGGATCGGGGATATGGCTTACAAATTGAAGTGGGAAGAGATTAGTGAGCTTGCATCTACAGGATTAAAAGAGTTACAGGAGTAAGATATGTTTAATAAAAAGATTGTGCTTGTAAGAAATGAAGAGACCTTTCTTGTGAACGCCATTAAAAATGCAATGATCGCTGCCAAGTATAACGTGGTGGAATCAACCTATTCCATTGCAGATCTGTCCAGTAAAAAAAGCGGGGCCAGCCTGATCCTTCTTTATACTGATTCAGAGTTTGAAGAACACAGGGACGCAATGGTCTACTTTAAGGACCTATGCGTTGAGGAAAGGATGATCATGATGGTCATTGGAGATAAATTTGCCTTTGACCTTGTGCATCAGTATATACCAAAAGAGGATATAGCCTTTGAGGTTACAAGGCCTCTTGAAATGGGAGATCTTATGAGCAAGATCGCCATAGCTACCGACGATGAATTTGAGATGCAAAGAAGAAAATGCATCCTCATAGTTGATGATGATCTTACTTTCCTTCAGATGATCAGGGAATGGCTTAAAGACACTTACAGAGTTGGAATGGCTAATTCCGGAACTCAGGCTGTGGCCTGGCTTGCCACCAACAAGGCGGATCTTATCCTTCTTGACTATGACATGCCGGTTCTTGACGGACCAAAGGTAATGGAAATGCTAAAGAGTGAGTCCTTTTCAAACTCTACTCCAGTTATGTTCTTAACTGGTAAAAACGACAGGGAAAGCGTTACCAACGTCATCTCATTAAAACCTGTTGACTA
>CAMVJI010000152.1 GCA_947167765.1 uncultured Butyrivibrio sp.
CTCTTAAAGCTTCCTTCAGCAACCAAGATCGAGACCTTTGCAAGAGGAAGAGCAGAGCTTGTAAGACTTGTGATCGACGAGAATTCAAGACTTAAGGATCTTGCACTTAAGGACATTCCGTCAGATCTTAAAAAGCATGTTGTCATTGCAGTGGTAACAAGGGGCAACGATGTATTTATCCCTGATGGAAGCTTTATTTTGAGGGCGGGCGATGAGATCACCATCATCGGATCTTCTAAGAACACTGTAAACTTCTTTAAAAAGCTTGGACTTCCTTCAGCTAAGGTTCATTCCACCATCATTATTGGCGGAGGCGAGACAGGTTACTATCTTGCCATGCAGCTCTTAGCTCTTGGAATCAAGGTTACGATCTTTGATAGGGATCCGGTAAGATGTAAAGAGCTGACAGAGCTTCTTCCGCAGGCTCTTATCATAAACGGCGATGGAACAGATAAGGATATGCTCCTTGAGGAAGGTGTCACCAGCACAGAATCCTTCGTATCCCTCACAAACCTTGATGAAGAGAACATCATGCTCTCAATGTATGTAAAGAGCATCAATCCCAAGGCCAAGCTCATAACCAAGGTCCACAGAGTCAACTACGGCGAGATCATCGGATCTCTTGGAATTGGCAGTATCATTTATCCCAAGAACATCACTGCAGACAGGATTGTTCAGTTTGTCCGCGGAATGTCTGTTTCCAAGGAAAACAATATTGAAACACTCTATAAGCTCAATGATGACAGAGTTGAGGCTCTTGAGTTTATTGTTAAGTACGGAAGCCCCATCATCGGAGTTCCTCTTGCCAAATTAAAGCTCAAAAAGGGCATCCTTATAGCCTGCATCAATCACTATGGCGAGATCATTTCACCAACTGGTGAGAGCGTAATAAGAGACAGAGATTCTGTCATAGTTGTTACAACTCAGACAGGTCTTAATGATATAAACGACATTTTGGAGATGTAAAAAATGAATTACTCTATGGTAAGATATGTGCTCCTAAGACTCCTTGGAGTTATGGGGGCACTTATGGTGCTGCCACTTGTGGTTGCCCTTATATATAGTGAGTATGACAGCGCTGTTTGCTTTTTTATCCTGGCTGTTGTCCTTGCTCTTACAGGCTATCTTGGAACTTTAAAAAAGCCTTCAAACACTGTTATGTTTGCCAGGGAAGGTTTTGCTATCACAGCAGTTGCCTGGATATTCATGAGTCTTGTAGGGGCAATCCCATTTGTTGTTACAGGTACTATACCTAACTATATCGATGCATGCTTTGAAACTGTGTCAGGCTTTACAACCACTGGAGGCAGTATCCTGACAGCAGTAGATGGCATGGAAAAGAGTGTGCAGTTCTGGCGCACATTTACCCACTGGATCGGTGGTATGGGAGTTTTGGTATTCCTTATCGCTGTTGTTCCCATGGCAGATGGTTACAGTATGCACCTTATGAGAGCAGAGTCTCCTGGACCTGTTGTTGGTAAGATCGTACCCAAGGTAAAAGACACTGCTAAGATCCTCTATCTGATCTACCTTGCGATCACTGTTTTGGAGATCATCTGTCTTAAGCTTACAGGAATCTCACTTTATGAGGCTGTAACCCTTACATTTTCAACTGTTGGTACTGGAGGATTTGCTGTAACAAACAGTGGTATTGGAGGTTATTCAACCCTTACCCAGGCTGTGATTATTGTGTTCATGGCGCTTTGCGGCGTGAACTTTACTGTTTACTATTTCCTCATCCAGAGAAAGCCTAAAGAGGCTTTTGCCATCGATGAAGTTAAGTACTATTTTGGAACTCTTTTGATTGCTGCAACACTTATAAGCATAAATGTTTACAGGGCTGGTGCAGTAGAGGGCTTTGGTCAGTCTTTCCATCATTCCCTCTTTGCAGTAACATCCATCATGACAACTACAGGTTTTGGAACCTTGGACTTTGACAAGTGGCCTGAATTTTCAAGAGTCCTGCTAATGGGCCTTGCTCTTGTTGGAGCCTGTGCTGGTTCCACAGGTGGTGGATTTAAGTTCTCAAGGGCCCTTATTGTTATCAGAAATGCAAGAAACGAACTGAACTTCCTTGTTCATCCAAAGGCTGTAAAAAGGGTCTATATGGACGGACACGTGGTAGAGGGTACAACAGTTAAGTCTGTATCTGCTTATCTGTGCCTTTATGTTGTAACACTTCTAGTATCATTTTTACTGGTATCACTTGATAATTTTGATTTCCAGACCACTATCACAGCGGTCATTGCAACCCTCAATAACATCGGACCCGGACTTGGTATGGTAGGACCTATGGGAAACTACTCAGAATTCTCATATTTGTCCAAAATAGTGCTGATGTTTGATATGCTGGCTGGCAGGCTGGAACTTCTGCCTATATTTATTGTCATCAAACCAAAAACCTGGAAACGATAATAAATATAAAAATTTTATAAACAAAATCTAAAAAATGATATTGAAATTTGTGTCCAAATTGTGATAAGATAAAGACTGGTTTTACGAAAACGATTTCGTAAACCAGGATTAAGAGGAAGAGTTAAAAGGTGGATAAGTAACATGACAACTGTAAGGATGAAAGTTCTAGCTTTCCTTACTGTTTTCGTGACTGTATGCTCGATTATTGCAGTAGCTGCTTTTGGCGGCTCTGGAGACATAAATGCCAATGGTAAACTGTATATTGCAACCACAGATGAGTTTGACGGTATGATCCGTGGAGGGGATGATATCCCTGGATCGGATGTGATGGGAACAAAGCGCCTGTCACAGAATATTACAGTTACCAATGATGACGGCATATTATCAGTTGGCGGAACAGTTACCAAGAATCAGGATTCATTTTATCCTGGAACATATATAGTTAGTTTCTCCAAGAATTCCATTTTATCTTCAAGGGCCCATGTTGAGGTCAGGATGAAGGTAGCTAAGGGAGACACAGTTTACGTGCTGGTTGGAGACAAGGAAAAGGGATATAACCAATTTACCACTGTGACAGCAGACAGGGACAATGAGATCTCTTTTGATACCAATATCCTTCAGGATTACACCTTGTCCACAACAGATATCATGGGAGCTCAGGAGGCTATGGCCTGTGTATTATCTTCAGAATCTGAGCTTTTGGGAGACTGATCAGCCGTAGATCATGCATCTTATGAATATGATCACCGCAAGATGAACGGGGTAGAAAGCGTAGAACAGGTATTTAAGCCTGCCAAGCTTTCTGCCTCGTTTTTGATTGTAGAAATATAAAAGTCCAAAGGATGGAAGGGCAAGATATTCCGTGCCCAGGGAAATGATTGAAAGATATGTCCCAATGATGTTGACGGGGCTGTAGTTTCTGAGAATATAAAACACAAAGATAAGGAATACTCCGTAGCCGTGGTAGTCGGTATTCAGGAACTCGGCTGCGTAGATACCGGCTCCTGCAACCAAAATGGCAAGGGCATAAGAAATCAAAATGTTACCGTTATATCTTTTTACAAGATCAAAAACCTTCTCTACGGCCCAGATAACTAAAAGACCAATAAGGAGAGTGAAGTACACGTTACACTTATTGGATAGCAGGTCTTTGTTCTGTTCTATAACGGAAAAGATATTGATGTTGAAGACATCGTTTTTTGCGTAGAAACATACATCAAAGAAGGGTTCAGAAATGAAGCCAAAAATTAACAGGCTAAGAGCGTATCTTAGCCTGCTTTTTGTATGGATGAATCCCTCTACCAGAAGGAAGCAGAAGATGGGAAAAGAGTTTCTGCCAATCCCTCTGAGGATCTTGTATATTATGTTCAGAGTATCAAAGGAAATGGAGTCAGGATAGAAACCTGCTCTTACAACCGGAAGCATAATGCCTGCTGTAGCGTGGTCAATTAACATTGTGATGCATGCAATTAGCTTGAGGGTGTTTCCATTTATCTTTTTCATAAGTTACTCAAAAATAACCTTGTCCCATGTGTCATCAGGAATAAGTCCGATGTAGGTCTTACCTGTGTTGATCTGAAGCTCTTCTCCGGTTTCATCGTAGAATCTTGTAACATCTGTCTCGCTGGCCTTGACCCAGGTAACATCCTTGGCAATTCCGTTAGTTAAGTACCAGGCATTCTGGCCAGAACCGATGCAGTTGTAGATAAGATATCCGTTATCATCAAGCTGAGCAAAAGAGCAGCACTGAAGGAGTACGTTTTTAAATGCAAGAGGCTCGTCGTCCTCAGCGTCTTCGTGCCTGTCGCCATACTCATAGTACTCGTACATCTTGGTCTCAGGGTTGTAGATCAGCTGTGATCCGTTGTGAGTAAATGGAAGTGAAACCTTGAAGGCCTGATAGGATCTTGAATACTTCTCATCCAGCTCAATCTCTTCTCCGTAAGGAACGAAGTTAAAGTGGCTGCCTTCGTTGGCATATTCGTTGTAGTTTGTCTCATAACCTGCTCTTCCAGCATAGCTGTCAAAGTTGTTATCAAGGTCGCCACTTACAATGTACTCTGTGAACTCACTGGCCTTACCATTGTTGATACGTGAGAAAGTGCCAGAGAAGTGAGCTGACCATGGCTGTGAGAAGTACTGGTCGTTGTAGTAAGGACCGCCATCATGGCACAGAACTGCGTTCCACTCTGCAGCCAGCATGATGTTTGTAGGTCTTGTACTACGGATGCTGCCAAGCTGCTCGATTGCGCCCCAGTCCTTCACAACGCACATAAGCCTTGTGATGCGGTCATTCTTGGTGCTGTTCATAAGCTCGTAAACAACGTCAGCCTCGGAAGTTCCGTAGTGTGGAAGCGCGATGGACTCGTTGTCTACCATTGCAGCGATAGGTCTCTGATCCTTGATGTCTTCGCTTATAGGCTCACCTGTAAGCTCTGAGAAGTACATGCCCTCTGGAAGCACATATGGCTCATCAGATTCTGGGGCTGCCTCTGGCTCAGACTCCTGTGATGTTTCTGCAGTTGCCTCCTCAAATATGCTCTCGGCAGGATCTCCTACTGCAGGCTCCTGTGTGTTTTTGCCGCAGGCAGTAACAGTCATAGTAAGTATGGCAGCTGCAAGAAACAGTGAAACTGCCTTTTTACCATCTATCATATGCATTTTCATAATCTCCCTTTTAATAAGAATAATCCCTTATATTCTAACAGACCTTTTTAGATTTTTCTATGCCTCAATTACATTAATACACATGATATAATAGATAGTAACTAAAGGAGGTATCTCCTATGAGACTAATGTTTATAGGTGCCGACCATGAAGTGACAGGAAGCTGCCATTTTATCGAGGCCGCAGGCAAAAATATTTTAGTTGACTATGGCATGGAGCAGGGCAAGGACTACTACGAAAATGTCCCTCTTCCAGTGTCAGCCCCGGAGATCGATTATGTTTTCTTAACCCACGCCCACGTTGATCACTCGGGCAATCTCCCGCTCCTTTATTCAAAGGGATTTCGCGGAAAGATCTTTTCCACAGAAGCAACAGCAGATCTTTGCAATATCATGCTCCGTGACTGCGCCCACATTCAGCTGCAGGAGGCGGAGTGGAGGAGCCGCAAGGGTAAAAGAAATAAGGACATCGCCCAGGTGGAACCTGCCTACACAATGCTGGATGCAGAGAACACCATTAAGAGCTTTGTGCCCTGTTCCTATGGAAAAGAGATAGAGGTCTGCGAAGGTATAACCATAAGGTTTACAGATATTGGGCACCTTCTTGGATCCTCCAGCATTGAAGTCTGGCTTACAGAAAAGAATGTGACCAAGAAGCTTGTCTTTTCCGGAGATATTGGTAACAAGGATCAGCCCATCATCAAGGATCC
>CAMVJI010000153.1 GCA_947167765.1 uncultured Butyrivibrio sp.
ACACGGATATTTTTTGAAGGGCGATTAATGATATTGCCCTCAGGATTTTTTCCTGATTTGATGGCAACGGAGTCATCTTCTGTGTAGAAGTCGCAGGCGAAGATGGAAGAGTTGGTGGATGAATCCGGATCCCAGCCATCGCCGTTCCATACGCCCTCAGACCTTATGGTGCAGTGATCAGTAACAACGTTGTCGGAATATACAAAGTGAAGATTCCAGGAAGCGCCAAATCCCAGGGTTAAACCTGTGATCCATACGTTCTGGCAGTTACTCATATTTACAAGCCTTCCTCTTGCTCTGTGGGCAATAGTTTCGGGCTTTTCATATTCTTTTATCTTATCTCCAAGGGATGCGATGAAGTCCTTAAGCCGCACTGCTTCAAGCTTGGCAATGGCCTTGGCAAGCTCCCAGCCACCGCCCATGATGGAGCCTTTTCCTCTTATCACAACGTTTTTGCAGTTATAGTCTGAGTCGTGATCAAGCTCACCCATGTTGATAAGGCTTCTGTAGCATTCTCTTTCGTATCCCTCAAAGCGGCTCCTGATCATTGGAAGATAGTCTGATGGGTCGCTGGTTCCCTGAAGAAGTCCCCCTTCATCGACATACAGCTCAGTATCTGAGTGCATGTTAAGAGCGCCTGTTAAAAAAGTTCCTGAAGGAATATAAACATAGGAATCTGGACCGCAGTCGTCAAGAGCCTTCTGGATGGCAGAAGTGTTTAAAACCTTTCCATCCCCTACAGCGTTGTAGGGAGCCTTGGTGATATCCAAGGCTTTTTTTACAGCTTTCGTTTCCACTGTTATTATGCCAAGGCTAATGGCTTTCGTATCGGAATCTGATGGAAAAACAAGCATTTCAATTTTGACTTCGTGTGCCGTTTTGGGAGGAAGCTCATGAAAATAAAAATGTGTCTTTTTTGAAGTGCCTGCCTTGCTGCCGTCCAGGTAGATGTTATACGTGCTGTCTTTTGTAGCAGTCTCTGGCAGATCCCAGAAAACCACAGCCTCAGTATCAGTTGATCTGTAATCGATGAAAAAATCAAGCTTCAAAGGTAATGTTCCTTTCTTTTATATCTTTTGCAATGTCAATAAACCTCTTAAGGTAGATGTAAACTTCAGCTCGTGAAATACTGCTACCTTCCGCAACATCGTACCTTTCATTTATAGGAGTAGAAGGCCTTGGGATCCTTAAATCTATGCCAAGATCCTTGGCTTTCTTTTTGCACTTTTTCATAGGGATATTTCTTTTCTCCCTGTCAGGCTCTAGAAACCTTATAAGGATGCTGTCCAGCTCGTCATAGGACAAAGGCGCATCTGGCCTGAAAAAGAGCTTGTTCCCCTCGGAGTGGATAGTGTCGGGATCAATGAGGTTTTCTTCCCAGAGAGTGTCCATGTATCCTGAATCCCACTCGTCAAAAGTCATATCCTCAAACCTTCCGGAGTAAGGTCTTTTGCCATTTATGCGAAGGGCCTTAAACAGGATCATAAGAAGCTGAGCCCTTGGCATCACAGCATATGGGTGAAGATACATTACACATGGATCCATGAGGCAGGCCTCAAAGGCCGACTGAAGCTCGGTTAGGGCAGGATAATCCTTGATGTCCACATAGGGCATTGGGATAGAAAAAATATCCGGCTCAGGTTCTTCTTTTGGAAGATCCTTGGTATCGCTGTCGGCGCTGTAGAATGGGAAGGAAAGACCATTGTCATAACGCTTTAATGGATTTTTGGATTCCTCCATGTTTCTTAGCTCATTCATGAACAGATCCGCGATCAGCACGCCGCCATATTCATTGGTGTGGGTCACATCTCCGGGATTAAAGTAGTCCTTTGCATTTTCTCCAAAAACGATCCACTTATCAAAGGTCAGATCGTGGAGGTCCACAAAGGCAGCGTCAAGCTCCTGGGCAAGTCCCCAGACTGCGTCTCTGTACTCTTTTAAAAGAGAGTAGCTGTTCCCCTCCTGGTCTCTTAATGGGATTCGGCTGATAGGAGAGCAGAGGATAACTTCGGCCCCAAGCTCTCTTATTTCCCTTACGTATCTTTTGAGGTTATCTGTATAGCCCTTGAAGGCCTTTAAGTTTCTGCGCTTCTGGTCGTTGTGGCCAAACTGCAGGATCACCACATCTCCCGGCAGGATCCTCTTGGTCATTATGTCGTAGTGACCGTCATCCCTAAAGCAGTTGCTGGTAAGTCCTGAGTGAGAAAGGTTACAGACAGCAGCTCCTTCGATATATCTTGAAAGAGTCTGGGCCCATCCGCAGCAGGAGCCAAATGGATAGTATGGAAAGCCTGCATGCTGGTCAGTTACAGTTGAGTCGCCTCCTACCCAGATTACAGGAAGGTCCCTTCGGGCCCCTGTTATTTCAAAAGAAATACTACTGCCGTCAAAACGTTCCTTGCCAATGCCTTTACCTGTAAAGCTTACAAAAATGGACTTGTCATTACAGGGGATGCTTGAAAGAGCTGGAATGTAGGGAGTTACATTGACATTGAAGGAGCGCTGATAGCACCCGTCCACATCCAGGGAAATTCTGTTATCAAGCATGTTCCTTCTTGATGTGAACACTGACATGTCTTTGATGTTCTTTTTTGAAATACCAACCTTGAGATCCACAGAGTAGGTGCCAAATTCAGGGACAGCTATCTTAAAGATGATAACGTCTCTTCCAGCAGTATCTGTCTCTTCAAGGAGATCTCTTTTTACCCAGCCTCCGCTTTTTAAAGCTCTTTCGTGGTCTGTTATGGATGTGACTTTGGCCATTTCAGGCTCCCAAAAGCCATATCCTCGTTCGTCTGTATATAAGTTTTCCTGATATGTACCAGTGATGTTGATTACTTTTTTAAACATTTAAACTTCTATGATCCTTGTTTCAAATGGATCAAGATTCTTTACTGTTATCTGGCCTTTATCGCCCTTAATTGTGGCCTGCTGCATGGTGGATGCGTTGTTGATAACAACCATCTTTCCGCTCTTTTTAAAGTATGCGCACTCAACAAGAGCGTTGTCAGTAATATACTTGCTATCAAGAGCCTCGCCCTTTGCAAAGAGCAAAAGATTTAAGAGCAGCCTGTTGTTCTTGTCGCAGGTTTCAAAGGTTGAAAGATATATGCCTTTTCCCTTGCCAAAGTCGTTCACTGTAAGAAGCGGAGTCTCTTTTTCTGAAAGAAGGACCCTGGCCTTGCCGTCAGTCAAATGCACTCTGCAGCGAAGAGGAACGTAGCTTCCTTCAGGTATAAGGCCATCGACAACAGTTCTGTCAAAGGACCACTTTCCATGGCATGCTCTTGCTGGTGTGTCCTTATCAACGCCAAGCACAGAAGACATGCGGAAAACAGTGTCGTATCCGTCTATGGCTGAAGGCTCGTTGACACCGATGAATGTGCCGCCTTCAAACACCCATGAGGTGATGGTCTCTTCAATGACTGGATCATTCCAGGCTTTTCCGCCGCTCCAGGCTGTGCCCATGGAACCTGCGTTTATACATACGTCGTAGCCTGAAAGGGCGCCATTTTTAACGTCGTCAAAAGAGATATAGGAAACCTCAACTGGAAGCCCTGAAAGAGCTTCATTTACATGGATGAGGTCATACATGTAGGTTTCGTGGAAGTGTCCACTTAGAGTCCAGCTCCGGAGGCTTCCCCAGGCGTGGAGCACTGCAACCTTTATTGGAAGCACAGCAGGAGCTCCCTCTTCGTGAAGTGACTTGATGGCTCTGAATTCATCTGAGATCTGAGCCATGTAGTCTACAAAATCAGGGAAACCTTCTGTAAGGTGCAGGTATCCTCCAAGGCCGATCCTGTCGATCTTTTCCCGGAGCATAGCACGTCTTGTCTGTACCCAGTATTTTTTGGCATCCCTTGTGGGATCGCCGCCCTTTTCAAAGGTTGGAAGTCCGCCCAGTCCAACAGGGAACAGGTATGGGTGGAATCTAAGCTCGTGAACAGGTGCCTTGGCCCCTGCGCAGAGTCTTACTTCGTAGCCTGAGAATACGCACTTTATAAGGCCGTCAAAGCCAAACTCTGTAAAGCGCTCACCGTAGGGCTCAACGCCAACCCAGCTGTCGTCATAGAACACATAAGCCTGTTTGCCGTAGCTGTGAACCAGGTCCACAAGTTTTTTTCCAAAAGAAACTACGAACTTATTGACGTGGTCCATGTAGTCGCGCTGCGTCTTAACAGGCGGAGTGTGAGTTACGTGGAAATTACCCTTGTTGATAAAGTCCTCAGCTGTAAGTCTGTAGCCGTACTTGTCAGCAAACTGATCCAGCATGCGTGGGCTTACTGTAAAGTCGTAGGAACCCCAGTCTGTAAAGAGATTGCGGTTTCTGGAGCTTGATCCCCACATCCAGACAAAGTTGTAGAACATGGAAGTAAAGCGGACAACATTGGTAGAAGGATGTGATTCGCACCAGTTCCTTAGCCAGTCTAAAAGGTACTCCTGAGTCTCAGGGTAGATTGGATCTACCTGCATCAGGTGCTCCTTGTTCCAGTTGTTGGTGGTGTGATTGTACATGGAGATCTCTTCCCAGATCCTGTAAGCAAGGAAACTTACAGTGTACCTGTGGAAAGGTATTGCGCCGCTTATGATGACGTTCTGGGCCTCTTTTTCATAGGTCCAGAAGCTGCTTTTTACTTCCTTGCCAGTGGTCCTGTCAAAGACCTGCCAGTACTTCATGGATTCTGCAGAGTCGTTTACAGCAAACTGCTGGTCAAAGAAATCGTCCATAAGATGGAAGGTCAAAAATGAATCTCTGGCAACCTTGGGCTGAGTCATTAAAAATGTCTGCTGAAGCTTGTCAGTATTCTTTTTGGCCCACTCATTGTGATCTCTTATGATGCAGATGGTGGAGTAAATATTGTAATCAGAATTTACAATCTCATCAGAAAGGACAGTGCCGTCGCTGTCTCTTATTACATCTGCTCCCCATTTGTCTGCAAGCTCTAAGGTGAGCTTTTCGTAGCCTGCTTCACCTGGGAGAGTGAAGCTCCCCTTTGTGTGAGGTATGTTGTTCGCCATTGTTATTTCCCCCGAAATATAGCTTTTTATGGTTTAAAGAGCTCCGTCGCTCCTTATTTTGTCGTAGTTTAAAAGCTTTGAAAGATAAGCAAGTGCAAGACCCTGGCCCCAACCCTGGATCCAGTCCCTGGAAATGCCGCGATATCCTTCTCTGTCCTTCATTACTGCAGTTCCCCCTGATACGTTTAAAACCCTGCCGTCCTCTGACACGTTTTTAAGAATGCCTGCAGTTGCCTTGTTGATGTACTTGATGTGAAGAGGATTGCCCTTGTTTATCATGGCAGCTGCAATTCCGCAGGAAGCAGATACTTCTTCGTAGGATTCAGGATCATCAAGGATTGTCCTAAAGAGCCCGTCCTCTGTCTGGAGAAGCTTGATGGATGCCAGCTGCTCATTAAGTGAGCCAACAATATCCAGGAACTTAGGATACAGATAGCACTCAGGAAGTGTTCTTCCAACCTCAGACATGGTGTAAGCTGCCCAGGCATTGGCTCTGCCCCAGAAAAATCCTGACATGTGGTCCCTCGTGATGTTGTTGTAACCATGGTAGAAAAGACCTGTTGCAGGATCCTGAAGATACTTGATGTGCCAGTAATACTGGTTGAGAGCATCATCAATAAGGGTTTCGTCCTTGAGTAAAACTCCTGCGCGGAGAAGGAAGAACGCAGCCATGAAAAGAGTGTCTGCCCAGCACTGCTCAGGGAAGTCGTTGTTTACTGATACTGTGTGCTGAAGCACGTGATCTCCAAACCTTAAGGCTTC
>CAMVJI010000154.1 GCA_947167765.1 uncultured Butyrivibrio sp.
TGTGTAAAGCCGTTGCATTTTATCTGGCTATCCAATATAATACGAACTGTTGCAAAGAATAGTTTTTTTATATGAGGTTTTATAAATGATCAGTGCAAATAATGTAACTTTGAGAGTTGGTAAAAAGGCTCTTTTTGAAGACGTTAATATCAAGTTTACACCTGGTAACTGCTACGGTATCATCGGTGCCAATGGCGCAGGTAAGTCAACTTTTCTTAAGATCCTGTCAGGACAGATCGAGACCACAAACGGTGATGTTGTTATCTCAGATGGCGAGAGACTTTCATTCCTTGAGCAGGACCACTTTAAATATGACGAGGAAGTAGTCCTTGATACAGTTATGGGCGGCAACGCAAGACTCTTTGAAGTAATGAGAGAAAAGGATGCCATCTATGCAAAAGAGGATTTCACTGACGAAGATGGAATAAGAGTCAGTGACCTTGAGGCAGAATTCGCAGAGATGAACGGATGGGAAGCTGAGTCAGATGCTGAGAGTCTTCTTAACGGCCTTGGAATCGAGACAGAGCTCCACCGCAAATATATGAAGGAACTGGATGGCGCTCAGAAGGTCAAGGTTCTTCTTGCCAGAGCTCTTTTCGGTAATCCCGATATCCTTCTTCTGGACGAGCCTACTAACCACTTGGACCTTGATGCTATTGCATGGCTGGAGGAGTTCCTTATCAATTTTGACAACACAGTCATCGTTGTATCCCACGACCGTTACTTCCTTAATAAGGTATGTACATATATTGCAGATATCGATTATGGTAAGATCCAGCTCTACGCAGGTAACTATGACTTCTGGTATGAGTCAAGTCAGCTGATGATCCGTCAGATGAAGGAAGCTAATAAAAAGAAAGAGGAGCAGATCAAGGAACTTAAAGAGTTCATTGCAAGGTTCTCCGCTAACGCAAGTAAGAGTAAGCAGGCTACTTCAAGAAAGAGAGCTCTTGAAAAGATCGAGCTTGATACCATTAAGCCTTCAAGTAGAAAGTACCCATACATTGACTTTAGACCAGAGCGAGAGATCGGTAACGAAGTTCTTACTGTTGATGGTATTTCCAAGACAGTTAACGGAGAGAAGGTTTTGGACAACATCTCATTTGTTGTTCAGCATGACGACAAGATTGCCTTTGTTGGAGGCAACGAGCTTGCCAAGACCACTCTTTTCCAGATCCTTATGGGCGAGCTTGAGCCAGATGAGGGAACCTACAAGTGGGGCGTTACAACATCCCAGGCTTACTTCCCAAAGGATAACACAAGAGAATTTGACAACGATTACAATATAACAGAGTGGCTTACAGGCTACTCAGAGATCAAGGATGCTACCTATGTACGAGGCTTCCTTGGACGTATGCTCTTTGCAGGAGAGGACGGAATCAAGAAGGTCAAGGTTCTTTCCGGAGGAGAAAAAGTACGTTGCATGCTCTCCAAGATGATGATAAGCGGCGCTAACTGCCTCATCTTTGACGAGCCTACTAACCATTTGGATATGGAATCAATTTCAGCCCTCAACGATGGAATGATCAAATTCCCAGGAGTAGAGCTGTTCGCATGTCGTGACCACCAGGTTGTTCAGACTACAGCCAACAGGATCATGGAAATACTTCCAGACGGATCACTGGTTGATAAGAGATCTACTTATGATGAGTACCTCGACAGTGATGAGATGGCAAGAAAGCGTACAGTATACACTGCTGCAGCTGATGAAGAAGAGGACGATTGATAATTTAATTTCATATACAAGGAGGAGTAATTATGCAGGAGTACAGACCAGTTAAAGAAGGAAAAGTAAGAGAGATCTACGATGTAGGTGAAAACCTTATTATGGTAGCCACCGACAGAATTTCAGCCTTTGATGTTATCCTCAAGAATAAGGTAACCAAAAAGGGGTCAGTTTTAACTCAGATGTCAAGATTTTGGTTCGATTACACTAAGGACATTGTGAAAAACCACATGGTAAGCGTTGATACCGCTGATATGCCAGAGTTTTTCAGAACCCCACAGTTTACTGGTAACAGTATGCTCTGCAAAAAGCTCACTATGATCCCCGTTGAATGTATTGTTCGCGGATATATTACAGGAAGTGGCTGGAACAGCTACAAGGAAAACGGAACAGTTTGCGGCATCAAGCTCCCTGAGGGACTTAAGGAGTGCGACAAGCTTCCACAGCCTATCTATACGCCAAGCACCAAGGCTGAGATCGGTGATCACGATGAGAACATCGATTTTGACAGAAGCGTAGAAGTTCTTGAAAAAGAGTTCCCAGGCAAGGGAAGAGAGTACGCTGAAAAGATCAGAGACTATACAATAGCTCTTTACAAGAAATGTGCTGACTATGCACTTTCCAAGGGAATCATCATTGCTGATACCAAGTTTGAGTTTGGCGTTGATGAAAATGGCGAGGTGGTTCTTGGTGATGAGATGCTTACTCCTGACAGCTCACGTTTCTGGCCAGTAGAAGGATATGAGCCAGGTCATGGTCAGCCATCCTTTGACAAGCAGTTTGTTCGTGATTATCTTAAGGCTAATCCAGACTGCAACTATGATCTTCCTCAGGATGTTATTGACAAGACAATAGATAAGTACCTTGAGGCATATAGGCTCCTTACAGGAAAAGAGCTTGAGGTTTGATAGAAACTATTTGGTGATAAAAATAGCGGTTTACATGTTTCTAACATGTAAACCGCTTTGTTTTGCTATTTAGTCATCTACATCAAAGTGCTCTAATAGGTTCTTTTTAGCTTCCGGCCTTGAATCTCCGTGCCTTACCATCAGCATTGTAAAGAATGCAAGGGTGGAGAATACAAAGGCATATGGGAAAAGAGTCCTGTAAGAAATATTCTCAAGAAGAAGTCCTGAAAGTATTGGAGTAAATACCTGGGCTGCCATTGAAAATGTGTAGTAGGTTCCAGTGTATTTACCAATGTCTCCGGACTTACTCATCTCAACTACCATGGGGTAGGAGTTGACGTTGATTGCAGCCCATCCGATTCCGATAAGTACAAAGAAAAGATTAAGAAGCGGAGAGTAATTGATCATAAGGGCTATACCAAGGTAGCAGGCACTCATTAAGACTACTCCTGAAAGGATGACTTTTTTTCTGCCAAGCTTACTTGAAAGAACTCCGATAGGAATGTAGCTAAGGACAGCAGCAACAGTTGCCACCATTAAAGCTCCCGCATAGCTTCCTCCGTCAGGCCCCCAGACTTCACTGACATATCTCGTGAAGGCAGTTGTTACAGCGTTGTAAGCCATGAACCAGAAAGCAACTGATATAAGAAGGAAAGTAAGGCTCTTCATGACATCAGGTGGAAGGCGCTTTCCTCTGTTGGCAATAACCTGCTTTGTTTCCTCTTTTGCTTCTTCGTCTTCAATCTTATCGCCAAGGGATTTAAGTCCCCCTTCTTTTTCAATCTGCTTTTTGATCTTCTTTTCGTTTACGGTAAAGACCATGATCACGATTGAAACAGCCATGCATATAACAAGGCTAAAAACAAGCTTTGTGTAGTCTGTGTCTGCAGGATCTTCTGGCCTGTTGAGTACAAGCATTGTCATGACCAGTATAAAGACTCCTCCAAGGGCGCCCATGAGGTTGATGACAGCGTTAGCTGAGCTTCGAAGAGGCGCAGGAGTTAAGTCTGGCATAAGAGAGACAGCAGGAGATCTGTAGGTTCCCATGGCAACCAGAAGAAGCAAAAGTACCAGGAAGAAAAACATGATATTACCGCTTGGCTTGGCAACAAACATAAGAATAAGAAACAGTATTATAGAAAGAATGGTTCCAAGGACGATAAAGGGCATTCTTTTTCCAAAAGGCCCATCGTGTTTATCGGACAGGATACCAAACATAGGAAGAAGTATCAGAGCAAACACATTGTCCATTGCCATTACAGCGCCGGTAGCAGTTTCACCAAGATTAAAGGTGTATTTTAAAATTCTGGGAATCTCATTGTCGTAGAATTGCCAAAAGGCAGTGATAGAAAGAAATGCAAGTCCAATAAGGATAGTGCGTCTGTAATTCAGTTTCATAACCCCAAGCCCCTTTTTTCATACGTTTTATAGTTTAATACTATGTGAATATTATACATTTTTCGCTACATTTAATAAAGATTAGCTACGATTTAATACTTTTTTATAACATGTAAGCGCTTTATTAGTTGCGTTAAAATAAAAACCAATGTAAAATAGTTGGCGGACAAGTTACAAATTTATCAATTAGGAAGTGGTTTTAATGTCAATAATTCAGTGTTTATGCGTGATTTTGGGGATTTTAGCAGTTTTGTATCTGCTCATTATAATGCCCAGGATGACAAGCAGACCTGATAGAGGACCACACATAAGTGTTCTTTATGCTCACAGGGGGCTTCATGATAACTCTTCAGATGCTCCGGAGAACTCCATGGCAGCTTTTAAGAAGGCTGTAGAAGCTGGATATGGCATCGAGTGTGATGTGCAGCTGACCAGAGATGGTATCCCTGTTATTTTTCATGATTTTACATTGAAAAGAGTAGCAAGATACGCTGAGGGTCAGGCCATTGGAGATGGCCCATTAAATGAAGATGGCACCATATCTGTCCCAGGCAAGATCAGCAATTACACTTATGAACAGCTGCAGCAGTTTCATCTGTTTGGTTCTGATGAGAAGATTCCTAAGTTTGAAGATTTTCTTAAGCTTGTTGATGGAAGAGTACCACTTATTGTTGAGCTCAAGATTGAGCTTAAGGACCTTTCTGTATGCCCTGCAGTGGACAAACTCCTTAGTGATTACAAGGGAGTTTACTGCATAGAATCCTTTAATCCTTTGGGAGTTTTGTGGTACAGGAAGAATCGTCCACATGTTTTGAGAGGACAGCTTTCCGATGAATTCCATAAAGAGGACCCCAAGGAATTTAACACAGTACTGTACTTTGGGTTGACACATCTGTTTTTCAACTTCCTGACAAGGCCTGATTTTATAGCTTTTAATAGGAAGTATCCAAAGAGCTTATCACTTTGGCTTAACAGGCATCTATACAAGTGCCTGACTGCAGCCTGGACAATCAAGAGCCAGGAGCAGCTGGATAAGGCTACAGAGGACTTTGATATCTATATCTTTGACAGCTTTATTCCAGAAAAGAAATCATATAGATAATTCCCAATATTGATCACGTTATCAAAATTGGTAGTTATAAATAAATGTACATATGAAAGGTTACCGGGCTAGAGGCCGGTAAGAAAGGTAAAAACATGGCGAACAAATGGGTTTATATGTTTAGCGAAGGTGACATGACAATGCGTAACCTTCTCGGTGGTAAGGGTGCTAACCTTGCTGAGATGACAAGCATTGGCCTTCCAGTACCTCAGGGATTCACAATCACAACAGAGGCTTGCACACAGTATTACGAGGATGGTCGTAAGATTAACGACGAGATCATGGCTCAGGCTATGGAAGGCGTTAAGAAGATGGAAGAGATCAACGGCAAGAAGTTTGGTGATCTTCAGAATCCTCTCCTTGTTTCAGTTCGTTCAGGCGCTCGTGCATCAATGCCTGGTATGATGGACACAATCCTTAACCTTGGTCTTAACGACGAGGTTGTAGCAGCAATGATCAAGGGCAATCCTGATCCTGCTTTCGAGCGTTTCGTATATGATTCATATCGTCGTTTCATCCAGATGTTCTC
>CAMVJI010000155.1 GCA_947167765.1 uncultured Butyrivibrio sp.
AGGCAAAAAGGACCTACAGCGAAGTTTCTTTTTCCATGGACGACTACATCATGTTCGGAAAAGAGAGTGCGGGAATCCCTGAAGAAATCCTGGTGGACAATGAGGATACCTGCATAAGGATCCCAATGGGCGAGGACATCAGGTCGCTTAATCTTTCAAACTCAGTTGCGATTGTGTTATATGAAGCACTTAGGCAAAATGATTTTAGGGGGCTTGAGAGAGAAGGCGAACTCCACAGATTACATTGGCGCAAGAGTATGCTTTGAAATAAGAGGTTTTATATGGGAAAAGAGAAACCTTCAGGTCAGTATCAGAAGGATCAGATGCTGACTGTTGAAATTACAGACATAGGAAATGACGGAGAGGGCATAGGCAAAATTGATGGCTATACCCTCTTTATTAAAGATGCGGTAATTGGAGACAAGGTAAGGGCCAAGATCATGAAGGCGAAAAAGAATTACGCCTACGCCCATCTTGAGGAAGTTGTCCAAAAGTCGCCATTCAGGCAGGAAGCAAAATGCCCTATAGCCAGGCAGTGCGGCGGATGCCAGCTTCAGAACATGACCTATGAAAGGCAGCTTGAGTTTAAGCAGAACAAAGTTAGGAATAATATTGTAAGGCTTGGGGGATTTGACGCATCCTTCGTGGATGGTGTTATGGAGCCTATCATCGGAATGGACGAGCCCTGGAGATACAGGAATAAAGCCCAGTATCCTATTGGCAGAAATAGAGATGGCAAGATTGTTGCAGGGTACTATGCGGGAAGGACCCACAGCATAATATCTGTAGATGACTGCCTTATTGGAGTTGCGGAGAATAAAGAGATCCTTGATGTTGTGATAGCGCACATGGAGAAGTTCGGGATTGCACCTTACGATGAAGTAAGTGGTAAGGGACTTGTAAGGCATGTACTTATAAGGAAAGGCTTTGAGAGCGGCCAGATCATGGTGTGTCTTGTAATTAATTACAGAGGTGGAAAGAGCGGGGCGGCAGCAGGCGGCTCTGCGAATAATGCCAGGGAGTACATTTCTGGGCAGCAGGCTCTTTGCGGTGCCCTTTCTGGGGTTACAGGGATGAGCAGCATCTCAGTCAGCATAAACACTGAAAAGACCAACGTGATCATGGGTCTTGAGATACACACGATCTGGGGGAAGGATACCATTACAGATACTCTTAAAGGTCTTCAGTTTGAGATTTCTCCCCTTTCTTTCTATCAGGTAAATCCAAGGCAGACCGACAAACTCTACGGTCAGGCTATTGAATATGCTGCACTTACGGGCACTGAAACTGTATGGGACCTGTAC
The DNA here is from genome assembly GCA_947167765.1 of uncultured Butyrivibrio sp. GTDB lineage: Bacteria > Bacillota > Clostridia > Lachnospirales > Lachnospiraceae > Butyrivibrio. Next base: position 1,305 of record CAMVJI010000155.1, read on the forward strand.
TGCGGGATCGGAACTATAACCCTGTCCATGGCAGGAAGTGCCGGAAAGGTTTATGGAGTAGAGATTATTCCTGAAGCTATTGAGGATGCTAAAAACAACGCCAAAAACAACGGTATCAAAAACGCTGAGTTTTACTGTGGCAAGGCTGAGGAAGTCCTTCCGGAGTTCTATGAGAGACTGAGTAAGGAAGCAGAAAGCGATGGAACAACTGTTGGATCAGGTATGAGTGGTGAAAAAGATGATAACACCAAAGCGCTCCACCCGGACGTCATCGTAGTTGACCCGCCTCGCAAAGGGTGCGATGAAAAGTGCCTTGAGACCATGCTACAGATGCATCCATCCCGCATAGTCTACGTAAGCTGCGACTCCGCAACCCTTGCCAGAGACCTTCGGATTCTATGTGACGGCGGCTACGAACTTAAAAAAGTCCGCCCCTGCGATATGTTCCCTTGGAGCGGCCATGTGGAATCAGTAGTCTTGATGTCTCGAGTCGGGGCGAAGCAATAGAAATGCTGACGAAGAAAAAAGCATTATGGAGGGGGGAAATGAATACGAAAGACATTTTTGAACAGATAATAAAACAAGCAACAAAGGATGACGAGCCTGTTTTTGAGAAGCCTTTTGATTCAATAAAACTGCAATTAAGATTCTATATGGAGGATATTCCTAATAATCCGCGTTATATGTATGATTCAGATGCTGTATTCTTCTACAATTGTGATGAGGTAATATGTAGATTGGAGGAAAAAGAACGCCGTGACTGTGCAGAGCGAGGCGATATAATGACATCGATATGGACTCCATTAACTTATTACTTAGGAATGAATGATGGGAAGATAATACCAAAAAACAATAAGAGTATTAAGGAAATTTTAAATTATAAAGATGAAAAAAGAAGGCAAGAAGCTTTTGAATTATTAAATCATTTATCTCAAAACTATACATCGCGAGGAAATCTATTGTTACTGCCAAACACGACAAATACTGCGAATAGAAGGAATCTGAATCCGGATAAATTTACATATTGTGAAGATAAGATAGATCAATTTCTTTATTTTTGCCTAAAAGATGGTAGCCCTATTAGGCCATACTTCAATAATAATGATTATAATGTTAAGCAATGGATAAAATCAGAGAAACTAGAATGTATGTTTTCAGCTGATTTTTTCGATAAGGGTACTGTTGGTGAAGTAGATATTTCGATAGAAAACCTACAATCCATGATTAATTGTCAGGATAGGATAGAAAACTATAAGTATAAAGAATTGGATGATTTATGTTGGAAAACTTATTTTGAGAGGCTAAATAAGGTTATAGATTATAGAAACCATGCTGGTATAATTCCACATATGCCATATACCTGGGACAATTAGTAGATTTGTTTTGTTATTCTGGCAAAATATGACCAGTTTAGTAAGACGGTTTACATTCATTTTATCGTCTCCGGGCATGTGGAAACAGTCGTGCAGCTTATCAAAACAACCACGTAACCATTCGGAATTTTGGGTGGACTTTTCTTGTTTCATTAGTTTGATAACGAAGAAGCTGTTGATTTGATGACTTTTTTGATTCCAACAGGGAAATCTATAACAGAAAGAGAAGATAAGATTTATGATAAAGCATCAAGCCTGTAGGTGATGAAATTAAAAAGATTACCTACAGGCTTTTTGCATAGAAGTGCTGTTGCCGAAAAAGAAAAAATATTATAATAAACATGACATATAGTTGTCGTGTTTGACCTGATATGATTGTTATGGAGTGTGAGAGATATGAAGATAGACAGACTGATCGGAATATTGTCGATCTTACTGCAGGAAGAAAAGACAACGGCTCCTGAACTGGCGGAAAGGTTTGAAGTATCTCGCAGGACGATAAACCGGGATATTGAAGACCTTTGCATGGCAGGGATTCCCATAAGGACTGCGCAAGGTACTGGCGGTGGCATAAGCATCATGGCCGGATATCGTATGGATAGGACGATCCTTACATCAAAGGATATGCAGATGATCCTTGCCGGACTTCGTAGTTTGGACAGCGTCAGCGGAAGCAGCTATTATGGTCAGCTAATGGAAAAGATCCAGGCGGGATCCTCTGAGCTCATAACCGGCAGGGATTCCATACTGATCGATCTGTCATCATGGTATCGGGAATCACTGGCTCCAAAGATAGAGACCATACAGGATGCGATCGGAGTAAAGAATACCATCAGGTTTCGGTACTATTCACCGGGAGGAGATACAGAAAGAGAAATTGAACCATATTATCTGATCTTCAAATGGACAAGCTGGTATGTCTACGGCTATTGTCTTTTGAAGAATGATTTCAGACTGTTTAAGCTAAACAGAATGGATGGTATCACTCATGTAGCGCCATTTAAGGAAAATCGCGAAGTTCCAATGCCTGATCTGTCAAATAAAAAGGTCTTTCCTCCAAAAGACTGGGTGAAGGCAATATTTGACCCTTCAATGAAATGGCAACTTGTAGAGGAGTATGGTGCAAAATCCTTTACAGAAATGGATGATGGAAACCTTTTGTTTGAACATGAATATGCTGATGATGAAGGGTTACTTTCCTGGATGCTTTCATGCAGGGACAAGGTGACAGTCTTGGAACCAGTTAGGATCAGAGAAAAGCTTTATCAGATCGCCTCCGAAATTGCAGGAAGATATGAAGGAGAACGAAAATGAAAAATATAGCGCTGGTCGTAATAGACCTTCAGAATGATATTACAAAGAACTATAGAAGTATTATTGGACAGGTTAATGAAGCAATCGATTGGGCAGTGACGAACGATCTGCATGTCATCTATATCAGGCACTACAATCTGACTGAAAAGACAAGAACATTTAAGCCAGGCACCAAAGGCTCTGAATTGGTTCCTGAACTTAAGGTCGTGTCAGAAAATGTATTTGAAAAATCAAAATCCAATGCACTGACCAGTGAAGCCTTTGCCGGTTTTGTAGAGAAAAATAATATAAACGAGTTTTATATCGCCGGCGCCGATGCGACAGGCTGTGTAAAGTCAACAAGCTATAATCTGGCAAAGAATGGATACAAAGTGCATGTAATATCTGATTGCGTGACCAGTTATGATCTAAAAAAGCTGGATGAAATGTTTAAGTACTATGCCGATAAGGGCTGCGAAGTATTGACACTTAAAGAGTGCATGAGTGAAATGGAGGCTTGATGCTATGAGGCTAGATGGTTTTGGATTACTGGTTGAAGATATGGGGAAGATGATCCGCTTTTATAGAGATGTGCTTGGATTTGAGATCAAGGAGGCAGAGGATGCTTCCAATGTATATCTGGTGAAAGATGGCACATTGTTCCTGCTGTATGGCAGGAATGATTTTGAGAAGATGACAAATCGCCGTTATGAGTATGTTAAAGGCCTGAATGGTCATTCTGAGATAGCTCTTTATGTGGACACCTTTGAAGAAGTGGATGAGGCATATAAAAAAGCTGTGGAAAATGGTGCTACGTCTGTGCTTGAACCGGAGCTTGAACCTTGGGGCCAGAGAACCTGTTATGTCGCTGATCCGGAAGGGAATCTGATCGAGATCGGTTCATGGAATAAACCTTATGAAGAAAAGGACCTGACGGAGGGCTGAGGGTATGGAATATATAAGAGTCACAAAGGAAAATCTTGAAAAGGAGCACATCTGCTGTGCTATTTCAAACAACAAAGACGTGCAAGTTTCATCAAAGAAAGCCTGGCTTACAGACAGATTTGATGAGGGACTTGTCTTTCTTAAAAGTGCCGAGCGTGGTAAGTGCTTCATTGAGTATATTCCGGCGGAAAATGCCTGGGTTCCCATTGATGCGGATGGATATATGTACATTGACTGTCTGTGGGTGTCCGGGTCTTTCAAAGGACACGGATACTCAACTGAATTACTTGATGCTTGTATTGAGGATAGTAAGGAAAAGGGAAAGAAAGGGCTCTGCATTTTAGGAGCTGCCAAGAAGATGCCATTTCTTTCTGATCCTAAGTTCCTTAAATACAAAGGCTTTGATGTCTGCGATGAAGCGGATAATAAGATCCAGCTGTGGTACTTACCATTTAAAAAAGATGAAGACAAGCCAAGGTTCAAGGAGTGTGCAAAACACCCTCACATAGAAGAGAAAGGATATGTTCTGTATTATACCAGTCAGTGCCCGTTCAATGCGAAATATGTTCCAGTGTTGGAGCAGACTGCAAAAGAAAATGATATTCCATTTCATGCTATTCACATGAAGAGCAGGCAGGAAGCGCAAAGCGCCCCTACGCCCATCACCAATTATGCGCTGTTCCACGATGGAGAGTACGTGACCAATGAACAGATGAATGATAAGAAATTCTTAAAGCTTG
>CAMVJI010000156.1 GCA_947167765.1 uncultured Butyrivibrio sp.
ATGGCAGAGCAGAAACGCGATTATTATGAAGTCCTGGGTGTTGGCAAGAATGCTTCGGACGAAGAGATTAAAAAAGCATACAGAGTCCTTGCTAAGAAGTATCATCCTGATATGAACCCTGGCGATGATTCAGCAGCTGAGAAGTTCAAGGAAGCATCTGAGGCCTATGCGGTTTTAAGTGACCCTGAGAAGAAGCGTCAGTATGACCAGTTTGGACATGCTGCCTTTGAAGGCGGAGCTGGCGGATTCGGAGGCTTTGACTTCAACGGTGCAGACTTTGGAGATATCTTTGGTGATATTTTCGGAGACTTCTTTGGAGGTGGCAGGTCACGTGGCGCCACAAGAAACGGCCCATCTAAGGGAGCGAATCTTCGTGCCAGTGTTCGCATAACCTTCCTTGAGGCTGTATTTGGCTGTGAAAAAGAGCTTGAGCTCACCATCAAGGATCCATGCCCAACCTGTCATGGAACAGGTGCCAAGCCAGGAACTTCACCACAGACCTGTAGTAAATGTGGTGGTAAGGGACAGATTGTCTACACACAGCAGTCCTTCTTTGGAACAGTAAGAAACGTTCAGACCTGTCCAGACTGCGGAGGTACTGGTAAGGTAATCAAGGATAAGTGCAGTGACTGTCACGGAACAGGATATATCGCCAGCAGGAAGAAGATCAAGGTTACTATCCCTGCAGGTATAGATAATGGCCAGAGCGTAAGGATCAGAGAAAAGGGTGAACCTGGAGTAAACGGCGGACCAAGAGGAGATCTTCTTGTAGAAGTTATCGTTTCAGATCATCCTATCTTCCAGAGAGAGGGCTACAACATTTACTCAATGGTTCCAGTATCCTTTGCAGTAGCAGCTCTTGGAGGAACAGTTCTTATTGATACTGTTGATGGCAAGGTTGCATATGACGTTAAGGCTGGTACTCAGACAGATACCAGAGTAAGACTTCGCGGCAAGGGTGTTCCATCACTTAGGGACAAGGAACAGAGAGGTGACCACTACGTTACCCTTGTAGTTCAGGTTCCTGAAAAGCTTTCTAAAGAGGCCAAGGAGCTTCTCAAGAAATTCGATGAGAAGACAGGAGATTCCCTTACAGCAGCTGACAGGCTCATGGGTTCAGATGACAAGGATCCATCAGGCGGTGGCGGCAAAAAGAAGAAAAAGTTTTGGGAAACTTAACGATATATGATATACTTCCGTAGTTAGGTTATAATAACTACGGAAGTTTTCTTTTTGCGCTTATAAAGGAGCACATTATGAAGTGGATGAGATTCAGAATAAGAACCAATGAGGAGTCAGAAGATATCATAGTAAGCTACCTTGAGGATATTGGACTTGAGGGCGCTCAGATCGAGGACAATGTACCACTGTCTGCTCAGGACAAGGAGCAGATGTTTATTGATGCCCCAGAGCTTGAGCCAGATGACAATGGACCTGTGATCGAAAAAGGCGTGGCTTACCTAAGTTTCTTTTTAGAGATAGATGATGACAACATGCTGACGGTTTCTCTGCCAGATGAAAACGGCGAGTATATTACGGAAAAGAGAACTCCCGAGCAGATGCAGGAGGCCATCAGGGAAAAGCTTTCAGAACTTAAGAGCTTTTCTGATATAGGCGATGGAACTATTTCTGTAGATGTCACAGAGGATATAGACTGGATAAATAACTGGAAGCAGTACTTCCACAAGTTCTTTATTGATGACATCCTTGTTATCCCTTCCTGGGAGAAGGAGTCGGGGGAGGATAAGGAGAAGGCCAACATGGTCCTTCACATAGACCCTGGCACAGCCTTTGGTACTGGTATGCACGAGACCACTCAGCTCTGCATCAGAATGCTTAAAAAGTATGTCACAAAGGATACAGTTCTTTTGGATGTAGGAACAGGAAGCGGCGTATTATCAATACTTGCCCTCATGTTTGGCGCAAAGCATGCTGTGGGCACTGATCTTGATAAGTGCGCAGTTCCAGCAGTAAAAGAGAACATGGAAAACAACGGCATCTCAGAGGATAAATTTGAGATGATGATCGGTAATATCATTGATGATAAGCAGGTACAAGACAAGGTTGGCTACGACAAGTACGACATTGTAGTTGCCAACATTCTTGCAAATGTTCTTGTTCCTCTTACACCAGTTATATTAAATAACTTAAAATCCGGAGGTATCTACATCACCTCAGGAATCATTGATACCAAGGAAGAAGAGGTTAAAAAGGCGCACCTGGATGCGGGGCTTGAAATACTTGAGATCCACCACCAGGGAGACTGGGTTTCAATCACTTCGAGGAAAAACTAATGTATCACTTTTTTGTTGAGAATAGTCAGCTATCTTCTGATTACAAGGAAGTTCAGATAACAGGCGGCGATTACAACCACATAGCCAATGTCCTTAGGATGAAGGTGGGAGAGCAGTTTTCCGTCAGCATCCTTTCTGACGATTCCGGAAAAGAGCTTTTTTATGAGATCGCATCTTTTTCAGACGACTGTGTAGTGGGAAAGCTCTGTTTTATCGAAGAGAATGGTCATGAGCTGCCTTCAAAGATATATCTTTTCCAGGGGCTTCCCAAGGTGGACAAGATGGAACTCATAATCCAGAAGGCGGTTGAACTTGGAGCTTACAGGATAATCCCAATGTCTACCAAGAGATGCATCGTTAAGCTCGATGACAAGAAGGCAGCAAGCAAGCAAAAGAGATGGCAGGCCATTTCAGAAGCGGCGGCCAAGCAGAGCAAGCGTGGCATTATCCCTGAAGTTGAGATGCCACTTACAATGAAACAGGCAATAGAGTATTGCAAAAAAGAAGCCATTGATGTTAAACTCATACCCTATGAAAATGCCAAAGATATTTCTTTTACTAAAAATATCATTGAAGGTATTGAGCCGGGTAAGAGCGTAGCAGTTTTCATAGGGCCGGAGGGCGGCTTTTCGGAAGAGGAGATTGAGCTGTGCCTTTCTAATGATATACAGCCAATTACCCTTGGAAAGAGGATACTTCGGACGGAGACAGCAGGATTTACAGCCATTTCATGGCTTATGTATCACCTTGAAAGGTGAGGAAGATTATGGAAGCGTATTTGGATAATTCAGCTACAACCAGGGCTTATAAGGAAGTCGCTGAGCTTGTAGCCAAGGTAATGACAGAAGAATATGGAAATGCTTCAAGTGTTCATCATATGGGAACAGTTTCTGCCAGCAGATTGTTTGGAGCAAGGGAGACAATTGCAGGTACTTTAAAAGTGGATCCTGCTGAGATAGTCTTTACATCAGGCGGAACTGAGTCTGATAACATGGCGATAATAGGCGGGGCAAGAGCAAATGCCTGGAGAGGCAAGCACATCATCACCACCAGCATCGAGCACCCGGCTGTTCTTGAGACCTGCGAAGCCCTGAAAAAAGAGGGCTTTGAGATCACCCGGCTTCCAGTAGATGAATACGGCGTTGTAAGCCTTGAAGATCTGAAAAATGCCATTAGAGAGGATACTATCCTGGTATCCATGATGATGGTCAACAACGAGATCGGAGCTATTCAGCCGGTACAGGAAGCGGGAAAGCTTATAAAGTCCATAGATGAAAAGATTCTTTTCCATGTGGATGCGGTGCAGGCCTACGGTAAGCTTCAGATTAGGCCAAGATCCATGAACATCGACCTTTTATCTGTCAGCAGCCACAAGATCCACGGACCAAAGGGCGTGGGATTTTTGTATATCAAAAAAGGTACAAAGATAAATCCGATATGCTACGGCGGCGGACAGCAAAAAGGCATGAGATCAGGCACAGAGAATGTTCCTGGCATTGCTGGAATGGCGCTGGCTGCTAAGATGTGCTATGAGGATTTTGACAACAAGATCGGGAAGCTCTATGAGCTTAAAAAATATCTGATAGATTCCCTGAACAAAAGGATTTCGGATATTAAGATAAATGGCCCCCAGGCAGATAAGGGTGCCCCACATATTGTCAGCGTTTCAATAAGGGGACTTCGTGCAGAGACGATCCTTAACATGCTAAGCAGCAAGCAGATCTACGTTTCAGCAGGTTCTGCCTGCACTTCCAATAACCCTCATATTTCAGACACGCTCCAGGCAATAGGTCTTGAGAGGGATCTTTTGGAATCAACCATAAGGGTCAGCATGTCACTAGAGACCACAAAAGAAGAAATTGATTATCTCTTGGATACACTTGAGGACCAGGTGGAGACCATGAGAAAGTTTTACAGACATTAAGGGAGATACGTATGCAGTACCATGCTTTTGTAATCAAATATGCAGAGATCGGAGTTAAGGGCAAGAACAGATATATCTTTGAAGACGCCCTTGTTAAGCAGATAAAAAGAGTTTTGTTAAGGTGCGACGGATCCTTTGAGATCTCTAAAACTGCCGGAAGAGTTTATGTAGAAGCAAAAGACTTCGACTTTGATGAGACTGTTTCTGCCCTTCAGACAGTATTTGGAATAACAGGAATATGCCCTGCTGTGACGATTGAAAGAGACGGGGAAAATCACCTTCCTGACGTTGCTGGTGTCTGCCAGGCAGTAGTAGACTTTGTGGATGGCGTATACCCTGATAAGAACAAGACCTTTAAGATCAAGGTCAGAAGAGTTGATAAGAGCTATCCTATGGATTCCATGGAAATGGCAGCAGAGATAGGAGCTAAGGTCCTTGACGCATACGATACCATGAAGGTTGACGTTCATGAGCCACAGGTCCTTATCAATGTAGAGATCAGAGAAAAGCTCAATATCTTTTCTGAGATCATTCCTGGACCTGGCGGAATGCCAATAGGTACTGCGGGTAAGGCAATGCTTCTTTTGTCTGGAGGAATTGATTCACCTGTAGCTGGGTATATGATCGCTAAAAGAGGTGTTGACCTTGAGGCGGTATATTTCAATGCTCCCCCATATACAAGCGAGATGGCCAAGCAGAAGGTTGTAGATCTTGCAAAGGTCATTGCAAAGTACACAGGTAATATCAAGCTTCATGTCATCAACTTTACAGATATTCAGATGTACATTTATGAGAAGTGTCCTCACGATGAGCTCACCATCATCATGCGCAGATACATGATGAAGATTGCAGATATTATTGCTGCAAAGAGCGGATGCATGGGTCTTATCACCGGAGAGAGTATTGGACAGGTTGCATCCCAGACCATGCAGAGCCTTATGTGCACTGGAGAAGTAGTAAAGGATATGCCTGTTTACAGACCACTTATCGCTTTTGACAAACAGGATATTGTAGATATTTCTGAAAAGATAGGTGCTTATGAGACATCAATCCTTCCTTACGAGGACTGCTGCACTATCTTTGTTGCCAAGCACCCTGTTACCAAGCCAAGACTTGATGTCATCGAAAGACATGAGGAAAACCTCGTAGAAAAGATAGATGAGCTGGTTCGCATAGCTCTTGAGACCGATGAGGTGATTGAGATAAACAGGTAAAATAAAAGACCATCCTAAGAAGAGTCTTAAGATGGTCTATAATAATCTTTTTTGGAAGATCTGATCAAACAGTGATCAGACCATGTAAGGCTTCAAGATCTCGAGAACCTCATCTGCGCCGTCTTCTGCATGGATGTTAAGATCGATAGGCTTAGAAAGATCTAATGAAAAGATACCCATGATAGACTTAGCATCGATAACGTATCTTCCAGAAACGAGA
>CAMVJI010000157.1 GCA_947167765.1 uncultured Butyrivibrio sp.
TCAGGGAAAAGAGATCTTATGGCCGATGTTGCGCCTTCTCCGTTTTCAAGCTTTTCCTGGATCATGGCTCTGATGGAATTTTTAGTATTTTCCTCAGTCTCGAGCTTAACTTCTTCTACAAGCTCTTTTGCCTCAGCTTCTGTATAGTATCCTTCTGCGTTCAGTGCATCAAGTTCACTCTGAACTGCATCCTCCTGCCTCTGAAGTGATGCATTTTTGATAAGAAGGACAATACTGAGAGAAAGTCCCATCAAAGCAACAAGACTTAAGAAGATGATTGAAACTATATTATGTGTGTTTCTGACGCCGCGGCGTTCTCTAGTGTCTAAGGAATTATGCATGCTTACATTCTCTCGTCAAAATAGCTCTTATAGCCTTCTCCAAAAATCTCACTGGCACTGGAAACGATCATAAATGCATTTGGGTCCTCTTCCCTTACAATATCCTCTGCAAGGGGAGAAAGTCTCTTTTTAATGGCACACATGATGACCTTCTTCTCTTCACCACTGTATGCTCCTTTACCAAATACATGTGTAACGCCAATATCCAGCTCTGTAAGGAGTCTGGCTGTAATAATTTCTGGTCTGTCTGAAATAATGTAAATGAGCTTGGCTCCGTCTCTACCATAGAGAACAAAGTCAACAACTGCACTTACCACCATAACAGAAAGAAACGAATACATAGCTGCAGCAAGGTCATTGAAGACAAAGGCTGCAATTATGAGAACTATCATATCAGTCAGTATGTATAAAACTCCTGTCTTGATATGAGGATACTTAAGTCTTAACAGTTTAATTATAACATCTGTACCGCCGCTTGTTGCGTGGCATTTAAAAATAAGCCCTATTGCTACAGCAGTCATGGCTGAGCCAAATGTCACAGCCAGGATCATATCATGGATAACATACTGGCCAAAAAACTTGGTGCAAAGATCAGTAAATACTGAGATCATTGCTGTAGCATATACAGTTGATATGGTAAATCTGATTCCAAATTTCCATATGGCCACAACGAGGATAGGTATGTTCAGAAGTAAAAACCACATTCCGGTTCCAATTCCCACAAGTCTGTTAAGTACAATTGCAAGACCTGTCATACCACCTGGAGCCAGGTTGTTGGGATCTACAAGAAGGCTTGTTCCCACTCCGTAAATAAGTGATGCAAAAGTAATGATCAGATACTCACGTATCCTCTTTCTGCCTATTAATTTTTTGGAATTCATTAAATATTTGTCCTTACTATCCTTGGCTTATAGCCATTTTCATTAAGAGCATTCATGATCTGCTCTTTGTGTTCAGTGCCAAAGGCTTCAAGAGTTATGCGAAGTTCAACAGCGGCACTTCTGTTTATTGATACAAACTGGTTGTGCTCCAGCTTGATAACATTGCCCTTTACATCTGCTATTATACCAGATACCCTTGAAAGCTCTCCTGGCTTGTCTGGCAAAAGAACCGAAACAGTAAATATCCTGTCTCTCATGATAAGTCCCTGCTGAACAACAGATGACATGGTGATGATATCCATATTTCCGCCTGAAAGCACGCAGGCGATCTTCTTGTCCTTACAGTCAAGCTGCTTAAGGGCAGCCACTGATAAAAGACCAGAGTTTTCAACAACCATCTTATGGTTTTCTACCATGTCAAGGAATGAAACAACAAGGTCCTCATCAGGTACTGTGATGATATCATCCAGGTTTTTCTGAAGATATGGGAAGATGTGCTCACCAGGAGTCTTAACAGCAGTACCATCCGCAATAGTATTGACACCGCTAAGTGTAACAACATGGCCAGCCTTAAATGACTCCTGCATGCAATTAGCACCAGCTGGCTCAACGCCTATTACCTTGATCTTAGGATTAAGGAGCTTGGCAAGGGTAGAAACACCTGTTGCAAGTCCGCCTCCTCCGATAGGAACAAGAATTATATCTACTGTAGGAAGTTCCTTTATGATCTCCATGGCAATTGTACCCTGACCTGTAGCCACATCAAGGTCATCAAAAGGATGAACAAGTGTATAGCCATGTTCCTTGGCAAGCTCTAAAGCCTTCTCATAGGCCTCATCGTATACATTTCCATGAAGTACAACCTCAGCACCAAGAGCCTTGGTCCTGTTCACTTTAATTAGAGGAGTTGAAGTTGGCATACAGATAGTAGCCTTGACGCCATACTGCTTGGCTGCATAAGCAACACCCTGAGCATGGTTTCCTGCAGATGCAGTGATAAGCCCCTTCTTTCTCTCTTCATCTGACATGGTCGTGATCTTGTAGTAAGCTCCTCTTACCTTGTATGCACCAGTTCTCTGCATATTCTCAGGCTTAAGATATACCTTATTGCCTGTAGCATTACTCCAGTAATCACTGTAGATCAGCTTGGTATCAAGAGTTACCTTTTTTACATCCTCATAAGCCTCTTCAAATTTTGCAAGAGTCATCTTTTCTTCAGACATTTCTTCCTCCTCTGGACCTTTGTTTTATTCCCCAAAAAGCGCATCTACAAACTCGGCTGAATTGAATCTTTCAAGATCATCAAGTCCTTCGCCTACGCCAACATACTTAACTGGTATCCCAAGTTCAGATACGATAGCTACTGCAATTCCGCCCTTTGATGTGCCATCAAGTTTGGTAAGTACTATTCCTGTAAGAGCTGCAGCCTCTCCAAATTCCCTGGCCTGCATTATTGCATTCTGGCCTGTTGTTCCATCAAGCACGATAAAGTTTTCCCTGCATATATCCGGGAGCTCCTTATCAATGATCCTGTTCATTTTTGCAAGCTCTTCCATAAGGTTTTTCTTGTTATGCAGTCTGCCTGCTGTATCAACAATAAGAATATCACAGTCTCTTGCCTTAAATGCAGCTGCAGCATCATAGATGACGCTAGCTGGATCTGAACCGTCTTTTCCTGTAACCAAAGGGCATCCTGCCCTGTCGGCCCACATAGCAAGCTGTTCTGTGGCAGCCGCCCTGTAGGTATCAGCCGCTGCAATTATGACCTTTTTACCCTTCTTCTTAAAAATGGCTGCAAGCTTGCCAACAGAAGTTGTCTTACCGACACCATTTACTCCAATAACAAAGACAACTGACTTCTTATCTTCAAAATCGTAAGCTCCAGGTTCAATCTTCATTTGCTGCCAAATATCCTGGATAAGAAGCGCCTTGCACTTTGTTGGATCAGATATATGCTGTTCCTTTACCTGGGCCCTTAGCTGATCTATTATGCGACTTGTGGCATTGATGCCGATATCTCCCATAATGAGAGTCTCTTCCAGTTCCTCATAGAAGTCGTCATCAATACTGGAATATCCGGAAAAGACATTATCTATGCCTTTAACTATGCCATCCCTGGTTTTGGATAGTCCCTGCTGTAATTTTTCAAAAAAACTGGCCATTAATTCGTAAGCTCCTTATCAATGAGGTTTACAGAAACCAGTGTAGAAACACCCTTTTCCTGCATGGTTATACCATAGAGTCTGTCTGCACTTTCCATTGTACCTCTACGATGTGTAATAACAATGAACTGAGTGCTCTTAAGCTTATGAAGGTACTTTGCAAACCTTACTACGTTATTCTCATCAAGAGCAGCCTCAATCTCATCAAGAAGACAGAATGGCGATGGCTTGAGGTTCTGTATAGCAAAAAGAAGTGCTATAGCTGTAAGAGCCTTTTCTCCACCGGACATCTGCATCATGTTGACAAGCTTCTTTCCTGGTGGCTGGGCATTGATCTTGATTCCTGCCTCTAAGACGTCCTCATCCTCAGAAAGTTCAAGACTTCCCTTTCCTCCGCCGAACATCTCTTTAAATACCTTGTCAAACTCCACATTGATCCTTGCAAACTGCTCAACAAACTGCTTGCGCATTGACTCATCAAGATCTTTTATGATCTCCTTGAGCTGCTCCTCAGCAGTAATAAGATCGTCGTGCTGAGTCTTCATGAAGGTGTATCTCTCCATGAGGTTCTTATAGTCCTCAATAGCATTTACATTGACATCGCCAAGCTTTTTGATGGATTCCTTAAGCTGGCTGGTTTCCCTCTTCATAGCCGGGATGTCAGTCATCTCTTCATCACGCATGGTTGCTGCATCTGTCAAAGTGATCTCATATTCATTCCACATGTAGTTGATCTGTGCTTCAATTGCTTCCTGGCATCTTTCTTTTTTGCCTGAGAGCCTTATAACTTCCTTGTCCAGATCAGACATGTGTTTGTTTAGTTCTTCTGTTTTATTAAAGAATTCCTTCTGTGAAATAGTAAGGCTGTTTTTCTTTTCCTTGTTTTCATCAAGTTGTCTTGAAGCCTCAGAATGAACATCAGTAGACGCTTCAATAGTGAGTCTTATCTCTTCAATGTTTTTCTTGCTCTGGGCCAGGGTCTCATCATTTTTCTTGATTGTCTCCTGGATTTCTAAAAGAGCTTCTTCCTCAGCCTTGATCTCGTTATCTACACGGTCGATATTCGCCTGGGCAAATTCCTGCTTCTGGGCTATCTTCTCGTACTGGATATCCCACTTAGCCACGTTCTCATTTTCCTGCTCTTCAACCTTGTGGAGTTCTTCAAGCTGTCCTTGGAACTTTGTTACCTTTTCTGAGCACTCTTTTTCAGTAGATTCTGATTCAGAGAGCTGCGTTAGAGCCTCTTCCTTCTCAGAAGAAATCTCAAGGAGCCTCTTCTCGATCTCGTCGTTTTCGCTCTTAAGGTCAGAATAATTGCCTTTTTGCTCTTTCTGACGAGTTTCCTCGTTTTCAACATTGATCCTTGCTGTATTCTGAGCAATGAACTTTTCCTGAAGCTCTGATCTTAATTTCTCAGAAAGAGTCCTGAGTTCGTTTCTCTTGGACTTGGAATCTTCAATTTCCTTCTGAAGCTGTGCCTGCTTATCCTTATATTTCTTTACGTTCTTTTCAAGGTCCTCCATCTCTCTTCGTCTTCCAAGGAGATTGGAGTTATTCCTAAATGCACCACCACTGATGGCTCCACCTGGAACAAGGAGCTCACCTTCCAAGGTAACCATACGTACTGTATAGTTGTACTTTCTGGCAATCTTAACAGCATTGTCTACGTTGTCTACAGCAACGATCCTGCCAAGCATAGCCTTGGCAACGCTCTTGTACTTGGGATCTGTAGAAACAAGCTCATCAGCCATACCAAGTACGCCAGGCTCTTCTAAAGCCTCTTTTGCCTTTAGCTCAGGTGGATTATCCAAAGATGTAAGAGGAAGGAATGTTGCTCTTCCTGCCTTGGTATCCTTAAGATACCTGATCATCTTTTTTGCTGTTTCCTCATTGTCTGTAACAATGTTCTGTATATTACCGCCAAGAGCTACCTCAATAGCGGTTTCGTATTTTGGCTCAGTCTTGATGATATCAGCAACAACACCGATGATTCCCTTGGTGTCGTCCTTTCTCTCCATGACCTTTTTTACACTGCCGCCGTAGCCTTCGTACCTCTCTGTGAGGTTTGCCAAGGCTTCAAGCCTTGATTTTTCCTGCTGATAAAGCTCCTGGGTTTTACGAAGCTCTGTATCCTTAAGAGACATATTCTCACGGATGCTTACAATCTCAGCATCAGTCTCTTTCTGCTTCTTGTTCATTTCAGATATCTCTGAAGTGATGCTGTCAAACTCATCACGGAGCTTTTTTAAAGTCTCTTCCTG